>JAULZL010000445.1:0-14499 GCA_032117355.1 Candidatus Nanopelagicales bacterium | reverse complement strand
CGGGACGCTGATCGTGCTCGGCGTGCCATCGGGAAGCAGGGCCGGGGTATCAACTGCGTTGTGCCGCGCGTAGATACCCGGGCTCGGCATGTTGCCCGGGTGCTGGCCGGAAAGGAATCGCGCCTTCGACAACTCCTGCTGGGTCGGCTTGGGCGCCCAGTGCTCACGATGGGCGAGCACCATTGCTCCCATTGCTGCGGTGATGAGCAGGGCGGAGGTAGCCTCAAAGGCAATCAGGTAGTCGGTGAAGATCAGCCGAGCGATGCCCTCAACGTTTCCGCCATCGAGAGCATTGGCCTGCTCCAGGCCAACCGACGTCACTCCCGCCAGGGCACTCCCGACGCCCCACACCATCAGGATGGCCAGGGCCAGGCCCAAGAGGATGCCCGCAACCCGCTGTCCCTTGATCGTCTCGATGAAGGAGTCCGACGAGTCCACGCCGACAACCATCAGGACGAAGAGGAAGAGCATCATCACGGCGCCGGTGTAGACGATGACCTGCACCATGCCGAGGAACGGGGCGAAGTTGGCGATGTACAGGATCGCCAGGTTGATCATCGTCAAGGCCATCCAGAGGGCACTGTGCACGGCCTTGCGCGACAGCACCAGGCCCATGGCTCCGATCACAGAAAGCCCAGCGCAGACCCAGAAGACGATCGTCTCGCCAAGGTTCACGGTCTCCGTCACGATGAGGCCTCCGGTTCGGCCTGGGACTGCTCGGGGACGGCACCGCGCACCTTGTTCGCGTAGTAGTCGCGCTCCGTCGTCCCAGGGACCATGGCATGAGGTGGCGCAAGCATGCCGGGCAGCAGCGGAGAGAGCAGATCCTGCTTCTCGTAGATGAGGTCGGCCCGGTTGTCGTCCGCCAACTCGTAGTCGTTGGTCATCGTCAACGCCCGGGTCGGGCAGGCTTCGATGCACAATCCGCAGAAGATGCAGCGGAGGTAGTTGATCTGGTACACGCGGCCGTAGCGCTCCCCCGGGGAGAAGCGCTCCGTCGCGGAGTTGTCCGCGCCCTCGACGAAGATCGCATCGGCCGGGCACGCCCAGGCGCACAACTCACAGCCAATGCACTTCTCCAGGCCGTCGGCCCACCGATTCAACTGGTGGCGACCATGGAACCTCGGCTTCGGCGGGAACTTGTCACGATCTTCCGGGTACTGCTCGGTCACCACTCGCTTGAAGATGGTGCGAAAGGTGACCCCGAAGCCGCGTACGGCCTGGGGGAGCTCAGCCATCGATGGCCTCCTGCGACTTCTCGGCGTCCGTTCGGTCCTGGACGATGGTTGCGCCACCCAACTGCGAACGGCGTGTGGTCAAGTCAACGTGCTGGCCAGGCTTGGGGGGAACAGGGAATCCGCCCGCCATCGGATCAAAGGCCGCGCTGGCTTCCTCATCCCGAAGTCGCTGCTCGGCATCGGCCTTCTTGTCGATTCGCCATTGAACAAGCCAGGACACGACGAGCAGCGCGGCGATGAGGACCGCACCCCCAACCAGGATGCGGGAGTTGTCCAGGCTGATCTCATCGCGAAACACCCGAGCCACGGCAACGACCAGGATCCAGCCGATAGAGACCGGGATCAGCACCTTCCAGCCGAACTTCATGAACTGGTCGTAGCGGAGTCGTGGCAGGGTGCCGCGCAGCCAAATGAAGATGAAGATGAAGATCTGCACCTTCAGCAGCCACCAGAGCATCGGCCACCAGCCGGTGTTGGCGTCCGCCCAAAGGGAAATGGGCCACGGCGCAATCCAGCCACCGAGGAACAGGGTGGTCGCCAGCGAGGAGACCGTCACCATGTTGATGTACTCAGCGAGGAAGAACAGCGCGAACTTCATCGACGAGTACTCGGTGTGGAAGCCGCCAACCAACTCACCCTCCGCCTCAGGCAGATCGAAGGGTGCCCGGTTCGTTTCACCGACCATGGCGGTTGCGTAGATCAGGAAACTCGGCAGCAGGATGACCGCGTACCAGATCGGCTGCTGGGCAGCAACGATCTCCGAGGTCGACATGGAACCGGCATAGAGGAATACCGCGACGAAGGACAGGCCCATCGCAATCTCGTAGGAGATCATCTGAGCACTCGATCGCAGGCCGCCTAGGAGCGGGTAGATGGAACCCGAGGCCCAGCCCGCCAGCACGATCCCGTAGATGCCGATCGACGCGATTGCCAGCACGTACAGCACCGAAACTGGGAAGTCCGTCAACTGAAGCGGCGTCTCGACCCCGAAGATGGACACGGTCGGGCCGAACGGAATGACCGCGAATGCCACGAAGGCGGTCGTCGCAGAGATGATCGGGGCGATCCAGTAGACCGCGAGGTGGACGCCCTTGGGGACGATCTCCTCTTTCAGGGCCAACTTGAAGCCGTCCATCAAGGACTGCAATAAGCCGAGCGGGCCAACCCGGTTCGGGCCGATCCGATTCTGCATCCGCGACACCACGCGGCGTTCCCACCAGATGGTGAACAGTGTCAGCAGGACGAGCATCACGAAGATGCCGAGGACCTTGAGGATCACCAGCCACCACGGGTCGATGCCGAAGAGGCCGAACTGGCTCTGGCTCATCACTGGCCTCCCGCTCGTACGTCAACGGTGCCGCCGATTCGGACTCCGAGGTCTTCGTGGATCGAGCAACCCTGGGACTTCATCGGCAGGTAGATGGCTCCATCGATCGCCCCACCGACCTCGACGGGAAGGGTGAGCGAGCCAGCTGGCCCGCTGACCACCACGTGGGAGGGATTCCCGAGCGACGCCGCGAGGGCCGATGAGATCCCGGCAACCACCGGCCGGGCAGTGGCGGCCAGGTACGGCTCGCCCTCCTGCATGAGCCCGGTGTCGATGAGTGCGCGCCAGGAGGCAACTCGTATCGAGGCGTCCTGCTGCGCCGCCGAAGGAGTGGCGGGGGCCGCTGCGCGAGCACCCGTCCAAGGACCAAGCCCGCCGGCTTCGCGGCGAATGCCCGCGACATCCGAGGCACCGGTGCTGATTCCCATGGCCTCGGCGATCATTCCCAGCACCGTGGCATCGGACATCGCCAAGGCATCGCGGAAGACCTGTCCGAAGGGCCGTGGCCGACCTTCCCAGTCGAGGAAGGTCCCGGCCTTCTCGGACACGACGGCAACGGGAAGAACCACATCGGCGAGGGCGGTGATCTCGGAGTGGTGATGCTCGAGCGACACCACAAATCCGGAGCCAGCAATGGCTTCACGCGCGGCTGTTACATCACCGAAGTCGGCGGCCTCCACCCCGGCTACGACGAGGGCCGCCAGAGATCCCGACCGGGCCGCGTCAAGGAGCGCGTCTCCGCTCAATCCCACTGCTGTCGGAAGGTCCGATGAAGCAACCCCCCACACCTGGGAAACCTCTTCGCGAGCCCGCTCATCGGTGATCGGCCGCCCACCCGGAAGGACGCCGGCAAGCGCCCCGGCGTCCAGGGCGCCACGCTCCCCTGCGCGCCGCGGTACCCACGCCAGGGCCGCTCCCGTGCGCTCCGCAAGGGCGGCGACGGCCGAGGGGCCGCCTGGTGCCGCTGCGATGCGCTCGCCAACAAGGATGACTGAACCGGGGGTTGACAACAGATCGATGACACTTGAGTCCAGGCTGGTGAGCGCCGAACCCTCCTGGCCCGGAAGCGCCGGGATCAGCGTCCCGCGCATCTTTGCCAGCCCACGGGTAGCGACGGCGGCTACGCCCATGACCCTGGTACCACTGCGCTGGGCTGCCTTGCGCAGTCGGAGGAACAGGATCGGTGATTCGTCCTCCGGCTCGAAGGCGACCAGCAGGACGGCCGGGGCTTGCTCCAGTGCTGCATACGTCGACCCAACCGGGGTGCCCGCTATGGACGCCCGAAGGAGGTCCGCCTCCTCCTCGGAGGACTCGCGGGCCCGGAAGTCGATGTTGTCGGAGCCCAGGGCCACTCGCGCGAAGCGCGCATAGGCGTAGGCATCCTCGTAGGTGAGGCGGCCACCCGTGAGCACTCCGGTGGACGCTCCCGCAGCCGCCAAACCCTTCGCGGCAACCGCAACGGCCTCCGGCCACGAGGCCGGGCGCAGTTCGCCATTCTCACGGACCAACGGGTTGCTGAGCCGGCCCTCATCGAGGTAGGCGAATGCGAAGCGACCCTTGTCGCAGTTCCACTCCTCGTTCACCTGCGGGTCGTCCCACGCCAGCCGCCGGGTGATCGTCCCGCGGCGATAGTCCGTTCGCAGTGAGCATCCCGAAGCGCAGTGCTCGCAAGTAGTGGGGACGGAGACCAGGTCGAATGGCCTGGAGCGGAAGCGGTACGAGGCGCTCGTCAGGGCACCGACCGGGCAGATCTGCACTGTGTTGCCGGAGAAGTACGAGTCGAAGGGCTCGTCCTCGGCAGTGCCCACCTGCTGCTTGGCGCCGCGCTCGAGGAGCTCGAGCATCGGATCACCGGCGATCTGATCGGCGAACCGCGTGCATCGCGCGCAGGAGACACATCGCTCGCGATCAAGCAGGATCTCAGCACTGACATTGATCGGCTTGGGGAAGGTCCGCTTCTCGCCGTCGAACCGCGACTCCGGCCGACCCACCGACATGGCCTGGTTCTGCAGTGGGCACTCGCCGCCCTTGTCGCATACCGGGCAGTCGAGGGGATGGTTGAGGAGCAGGAACTCCATGACCCCCTCCTGGGCCTCCTTCGCGACTGGCGAGGACATCTGGGTGCGGATCTGCATGCCCTCGGCAACGACCTGGGCGCAAGCCGGCTGCGGCTTGGGCATGCCCTCGACCTCGATCAGGCAGGCCCGGCATGCGGCGACCGGATCAAGGAGCGGGTGATCGCAGAAGCGCGGGATCTCGATCCCGAGGAGTTCGGCTGCCCGAATCGCCAGGGTGCCCTTGGGAACGTCGATGGCGACGCCGTCCACGAACACACTCACGGTCTCGACGGGAGCGACCTCGGCATTGGCGTTGCTGGTGATGGTCATCGGGTTACCGCTCCCGCAAAGACGTAGGACGCGACCGGGTCGAACTGCTCATCGGCCGATGTCTGGGTTGCCGCGATGAATTCATCACGGAAGAACTTCATCGCTGCCGGGTACGGCGTCGCTGCCGCGTCACCGAGGGCACAGAAGGAACGGCCACCAATCTGCAGGCAGGCACTCGCGATCGTGTCGAGCTCCTCGGCCGAACCGTGACCGTGCTCGAACTTCTCCAGCATCCCGGTGATCCAGTAGGTGCCCTCGCGGCACGGGGTGCACTTGCCGCAGGACTCATGCTTGTAGAACTCCAGCCAGCGGGTCACCGCCTTCACCACGCTGACCGTCTGATCGAAGATCATCGGGGTGCCGGTGCCCAGCATCGTTCCCGCCGCTGCCATGTCCTCGTAGGTCATCGGGACGTCGAGATGCTCCGAGGTCAGCATGGGGACGGAAGAGCCGCCCGGTAGCCAGAACTTCACCTCACCACCACCGCGGACTCCACCGGCGTAGCCGAGCAGTTCACGCATGGTGATGCCGAGAGGTGCCTCGAATATGCCGGGTCGATTGACGTGCCCGGAGACGGCAAAGACCTTGAAGCCGGGGGACTTCTCCGTGCCGAACTGCCGGAACCAATCAACCCCGCGATCGACGATGTACGGAATGTTCGCAATGGTCTCGACATTGTTGATGACGGTCGGGGAGGCGTAGAGGCCGGCCACCGCCGGGAACGGCGGCTTCAATCGCGGCTGTCCTCGGTATCCCTCGAGGGAGTCGAGCAGGGCTGTTTCCTCGCCGCAGATGTAGGCACCCGCGCCGGAGTGAACCACGACCTCAAGGTCGTACCCACTGCCCAGGATGTTCTTTCCGATCAGCCCCGCCTCGCGCGCCTGCCGCACGGCGTTCGCGACCTTGCGGATGGCGTTGGGGACCTCACCGCGAATGTAGATGAAGGCGTGCCCGGCGCGGATCGCGTACGAGGTGATGATCACGCCTTCAACGAGGGCATGTGGATTCGCCATCATGATCGGGATGTCCTTGCAGGCACCCGGCTCAGACTCGTCCGCATTCACCACCAGGTAGTGGGGCTTGCCGTCATTCTGCGGGACGAAACTCCACTTGAGACCGGTCGGGAAGCCCGCTCCCCCGCGGCCGCGCAGACCGGAGTCCTTGACCATCCCGATGATCGCATCGGGATCCTTCTTGAGGGCTCCCTGTAGAGCGCGATATCCACCGAACCGGCGATACCCGTCAATCGTGTAGAGATCCGGGGCGTCCCAGTGCTCGGTAATGACCGGTGTCAGCGGCATCGATCAGCCCTCCTGCGCGTGTGGGATGGAAGGTGCGGACATTCCCTGCTCACGGGCGACCCGCAACCCGGCGAGCATTTTGTCGTCCACCGAGACTCCCTCGTCCGCGAGGTCGTCCTCGGAGAAGGCCAGGGTCCGCTCAGTAGCCCGAAAATCTCTGATAGCCGGGCCGCGAGTGGACTCAACACGCTCCCCGCGGCTCAGCCGATCCACGATGTCTACCGCGGACGAGGGCGTGACATCGTCCATGAACTCCCAGTCGACCGTCATGACCGGCGCGTGTGTGCAAGCCGCCTGGCACTCGATGCGCTCAAGCCAGAAGTTCCCGTCCGCGGACGGCTGGTCGTGACCGACGCCAAGACGCTCGCTGAGGGCCGCGTAGACGGCATCCCCACCGAGAAGGCCGCACAGGGTGTTCGTGCACACGCCGATGTGATGTGCACCCACCTGCTTGCGCTTGTACATCGTGTAGAAGGTGGAGACGCCCGTGACCTCGGCCGGTGTGATGCCAAGGGCATCCGCGCAGGCGCCGATGCCCTCCACCGTGATCTCACCCTCGGCGCTCTGCACCAGGTGCAGCATGGGAAGGAGAGCCGAGCGCGAACTCGGGTACCTGCTCGCAAGCTCGGCTAGCTCACGTCGCGTTTCTTCGCTGATCGCCATTGCGTGTCTATTCCCTCTGCACTCGTTCGTCGCTGTCGCTCGCGTCAGCGATCGACGCCGCCCATCACGGGATCAATGCTGGCTACTGCTGCGATCACATCGGCAATCTGCCCGCCTTCGCACGTTGCCGCCACGGCCTGCAGGTTCGTGAACGATGGATCGCGGAAGTGGACGCGGTACGGCCGGGTGCCGCCACCGCTCACCAGGTGGCAGCCGAGCTCGCCGCGCGGTGACTCGATCGCGGTGTACGACTGGCCCGGCGGGACCTTGAAACCTTCGGTCACCAGCTTGAAGTGGTGGATCAGCGCCTCCATCGACTCCGACATGATCTCGCGGATGTGGTCCAGGGAGTTGCCCTGACCATCACTTCCCAGGGCCAACTGAGCGGGCCAGGCGATCTTCTTGTCCTCGACCATCACCGGTCCGGGCTCAAGCCGGTCGAGTGCCTGCTCGATGATCCGCATGGACTGCTCCATCTCGCGAATGCGGATCAGGAATCGGCCATAGGCATCGCAGGTGGTTTCGGTCACGACGTCGAACTCGTAGTTCTCGTACCCGCAGTACGGCTGCGACTTGCGCAGGTCGTGCGGCAGGCCCGTCGCCCGCAGCACCGGGCCGGTGACCCCCAGTGCCATGCAGCCGGTCAGGTCGAGGTACCCGATCCCGACCGTGCGCCCCATCCAGATGCTGTTGTCGATGAGGAGGTCTGCGGTGTCCTTCATCCGCTTGCGCAGCAGGGGCAGGGTCTCGCGGATCTTCTGCGGCGCATCAGCCGGAAGATCCTGGGCAACGCCACCCGGTCGGATGTAGGCGCTATTCATCCGCAGGCCGGTGACCATCTCGAAGATGTCCAGGATGAGCTCGCGCTCACGGAAGCCGAAGATCATCGCGCTGAGGGCGCCCAGCTCCATGCCGCCGGTCGCCAGGGCCACCAGGTGCGAGGAGATCCGGTTGAGCTCCATCATCAGGACCCGGATGACATTCGCCCGCTCGGGGATCTGGTCGGTGATACCGAGCAGCTTCTCGATGCCTAGGCAGTACGCCGTCTCGTTGAACATCGGCGAGAGGTAGTCCATGCGCGTGACGAAGGTGACGCCCTGAACCCAGGAGCGGTACTCCATGTTCTTCTCGATGCCGGTGTGCAGGAAGCCAATCCCGCAGCGGGCCTCGGTGACGGTTTCGCCCTCGATCTCAAGGATCAGCCTCAGCACGCCATGGGTCGACGGATGCTGCGGCCCCATGTTGATGACGATGCGTTCCTTCTCGCCCTCGGAGGCCGCGGCGATGGTGTCCCAGTCACCGCCCCCGACGTTGTAGATCGTCCCCTCGGACGTCTCATAGGAACCTGCATAAGGATCGGACGTGACGTCCTCACCGCTCTCGTAGGTGATGTTGTCGGTGGACATCAGTTGTACGACCTCCGCTGGTCGGCCGGTGGGATCGTCGCGCCCTTGTACTCGACGGGGATTCCACCGAGGGGGTAGTCCTTGCGCTGGGGGTGCCCCGGCCAGTCGTCCGGCATCTCGATGCGAACAAGGGCCGGATGGCCGTCGAAGATGATCCCGAAGAAGTCGTAGGTCTCCCGCTCATGCCAGTCATGGGTGGGGTACACGCTGACCGTGGACGGGATGTGCGGATCGGCATCGGGGGCAGTGACCTCAACCCGGATGCGCCGGTTGTGGGTGATGGAGAGCAGGTGGTACACGGCATGGAGTTCGCGCCCGGTGTCGTTCGGGTAGTGCACTCCGCTGACCCCGTTGCTCAGTTCGAATCGCAAACCGGGTTCGTCCCGCATGGTCTTCAAGACGGCAAGGATCTGCTCCCGGGGGACGAAGAAGGTGATCTCGTCGCGGTCGACGACGACCTTCTCGATCGCAGCCGTGAAGGTCGTCCCCTGGTCCACCAGGGCAAGGGTCAACTCCTCGGCAAGTTCGTCGAACCAGCCGCCGTACGGAGCCTGCGTCGCAGCCGGCATCACCCGAGGGTCGATGAGGCCACCGAAGCCGCTGGTGTCACCGGAGCCCTGGACGCCGAAGGAGCCCTCCTTCACGCCAATCAACTCAATGGGCGTCGCACCCGGCGGCACGACCGGGAGGGGAGCCTGCGAGTCGACAACCTCGCTCATCGAAGCAGGCCCTTCATCTCAATCGTCGGAGTGGCGGTGAGTGCCGCGGCCTCGAGCTCGATGATCTCGGCGCGGCGGTTCGGACCGAGGCGCATGTCCTGAATGTCGTCATGAAGCTTCAGGATCGCGTCGATCAACATCTCCGGGCGCGGCGGGCAGCCGGGCAGGTAGATGTCGACGGGGACGACATGGTCGACCCCCTGGACGATCGCATAGTTGTTGAACATGCCGCCGCTGGATGCGCAGACCCCCATGGCAAGAACCCACTTGGGATTGGGCATCTGATCGTAGATCTGCCGCAGGACGGGCGCCATCTTCTGGCTCACGCGACCGGCCACGATCATCAGGTCTGCCTGCCTCGGTGATGCACGGAAGACCTCCATGCCGAACCGGGCAATGTCGTACCGGGGTCCGCCCACGGCCATCATCTCGATGGCGCAGCAGGCTAGGCCAAAAGTCGCGGGCCAGAGCGACCCCTTGCGGGCATATCCGGCCACCTTCTCAACCGTCGTCAGCAGCACGCCTGACGGCAGGCTCTCCTCAAGTCCCATCTACCTACTCCTCTCGTCCTACCCGCGTCAGTCCCACTCGAGCCCGCGCCGACGCCATACATATGCGTAGACGACGAGGACGGCCACGATGAACAGCACCATCTCGATCAGGCCGAACAAGGCCAGTTGATCGAAGGTGACCGCCCACGGATAGAGGAACACGATCTCAATGTCGAAGATGATGAAAAGCATCGCGGTGAGGTAGTACTTGACCGGGAAACGGCCGCCGCCGACCGGCTGGGGGGTTGGCTCGATTCCGCATTCGTAGGCATCGACCTTGGCCCGGTTGTATCGCCTGGGGCCCGTGATGGGTGCGATAACGGCGGAGAAGACCGCGAAACCGAATGCCAGGATGCCGAGCACCAGGATCGGCGTGTAGACGTTCACCGAGGACTCCTCAGTTAGAACCTGCGGGACATGACGTACCTGCGATGACTTTGACCGGTCGCTTTGCGCGCTTCGGAAGCGTCCTGGTGAACGCGGCTCCTTGTGAACGCCTTCACGACCCGGGCAAGCATAGTGGTGTGGCAGGGGTGGATGAGCAGCCGGTAATCGGCCTCAGCCGGGGTTGACCGCACGGTGCAGGGCGACAATGCCCCCGGTCAGATCGCGCCACTGAACCCGCTGCCAGCCCGCTGCCGAGACCTCCGCCGCAAGGGCTCGCTGATCGGGCCAAGCGCGAATCGACTCGGCGAGGTAGACGTACGCCTCCGGATTGGTCGCGACCCGGGTAGCCACCGCAGGCAGGGCCTTCATGAGGTATTCGGTGTACACCGTTCGGAAGGGGGCCCAGGTCGGATGTGAGAACTCACAGATAACCAAGCGCCCCCCAGGTCGAACCACCCGGCGCATCTCGGCCAGCCCCTGATCACGGTCGCTGAGGTTGCGTAGTCCGAAGGAGATAGTGACGGCATCGAAGGATCCATCGCGAAAGGGCAGGTGCAGGGCATCGCCTGCAACGAAGGGCAGGCCGGGCTGGCGACGATGGCCGACCCGGAGCATGCCCAGGGAGAAATCTGCGGGAATCACCGTGGCGCCGGCGCGTTCGAAGGGCAGGCTTGAAGTCCCAGTGCCGGCCGCCAGGTCAAGGATTCGCTGGCCGGGCTTGGGTTCAACCGCTGCAACCACGGCCTTGCGCCAAGCGCGAGTTTGGCCCAGGGCCAGCACGTCGTTGGTCACGTCGTAGCGCTCAGCCACGCCGTCGAACATGGCCGCCACCTGTGCGGGGGCCTTGCTGAGATCGGCTCTGGTCACCCGCCGATCCTGCCACCCCACCCCGCTTGCGTTTGTCCCGGTATCCGCCACGAGCGGAAGAATCGGGGCGAAAACCGCCCCGATTCTGCTCGCCGTGGCGGATACCGGGACAAACGGCCAACAGGGGTCAGCGGGCGCAACATGCCGACCTGCCAACTTGGACCTAGGCTCAACGCGTGAGCGAGGCCGCGTCAATGTCAGGTCCGGCGGCTCAGCCTCGTATCCGGGTACAGACCCGGCCGATAGCCGATCCACAGGCCCTTTTGGGCCGTCTCCCAGCCGAGAACCCCGTTGCCTGGGTCCGAAATGGTGACGGCATGGTCGGTTGGGGGGTGGCCGCCCGGCTCGAGGTTCGTGGCCCCGAGCGGTTCAGTCGTGCTCAGCGTTGGTGGACCCAGTGGTGCGCCGCCGCTCAGATCGACGACACGGTCTCCCTGCCCGGCACCGGCCCGGTCGCCTTCTCCTCCTTCGCCTTTGACCCCGAGCCCGGCCTATCTGTGATCATCGTTCCCCGGGTGGTGATCGGCCGACGCTCCGGCCAGGCCTGGATCACCGTGATCGGAGAAGACTCCGATCCACGCAGGCAGATGCCGCCGGTTTCCGTCCCCGAGCAACCCACGGCCGTTCGCTGGTCCCAGGGCTCCTGCAGCCCCATCGAATGGCAGCAGTCGGTGGCGGACGCCATCAGCCGAATCAACGCCGGCGAGCTCGACAAGGTGGTGCTGGCCCGTGATGTCGTCGCCACCGTCGAGGGAACCCTTGACCCGCGCCACCTACTCGGCAACCTCGCTGCTCGCTACCCATCGTGCTGGACATTCATCGTCGATGGTCTGATCGGCGCCACCCCCGAACTCCTCGTGCGGCGAACCGGGGATCTCGTCACCAGCCGGGTGCTCGCCGGGACGGTCCGCCGGCAGGGGGACGAGCGAGCCGATGCCAGCCTGGCCCAGGCCCTGCTGGACAGCGGCAAGGACCTCGAGGAGCACGAATACGCCGTGCACTCCGTGGCCCGCGCATTGGCCACCCACTGCACCGACCTTGACGTGCCCGACCGGCCGCATGTGCTCTCCCTGGCAAATGTCCAGCACCTGGCAACCGACATCACCGGCCAGCTCGCCGACCGCGCACCCGCACTGGCCCTGGCAGCGGCCCTGCATCCAACCGCGGCGGTCTGCGGAACCCCAACCGAGCGGGCCCTAGCTGTCATCCGCGAGATCGAGGGGATGGATCGTGGCCGCTATGCCGGCCCGGTCGGCTGGTTCGACGCGAATGGGGACGGTGAGTTCGGCATTGCCCTGCGCTGTGCGGAGATTGACAGCGAAGCGGGGACGGTTCGCTCCTTCGCCGGGTGCGGCATTGTCGCCGGGTCTGATCCGGGTCTCGAGTTGTCCGAGTCGGCCGCGAAGCTCGTCCCAATCCGCGACGCCCTAGAGGCGAACTAGCCGTACGAACGGTTCGAAAGTCGATCGAGTCATCGCGTCGAGATGAACACACCCGTATCTCCGGTAAGTCAGTGGTCCTCCATGGCGCTGAGGCAATCCGGTCCCGCTGGATCGGCCAACGAGAACTCTGCGCGGGCATCAGGGCATCGTTGACCGGGTTCGTGTCTCGATGAAGTGATGCGGCTCCGTCCGTGCTTCACTGGTCTCGAGCCACATTGTGGGCATCGATTCAGCCAGTCAAAGGGAGATCGTGATGGATGAGAAGGCTGATTGGCAGGGTGTCGGCGAGTCCTTCCGGATGCTGGGGCGCCAGCTCAAGGACAGGGCGGTCGATGCCGGTGGCGCGGTCAAGGAAGCGAATGAGCAGGCCGAGGGTGCCATGGACAAGGTCACAGCCGCGTTCAAGACCGCAATCGACAAACTCGATGAGACGACCACTGATCCACAGGTCACCCAGTCGACGCGGAATGCAACAGCCAGGTTGCTGGATGCAATCAAGGCCGAACTCACCGGGGAGGGGCCAGGGCCGCGGCCTGAGTCCGACAAGGGTCCAGACGATGCTCCTGAGTCAGTGACCGATAAATAGCCGGAGTCGAACGCCTCACGCGCGGTGCGGGTGATTCAAGCGACGATCACGGGCGTGGCAATCACGCGACGGCCGCCTCAAGGCAGACGACCGAAGCACCGAGGTCGTGGTCGACTCGATGGGTCCAGTCGAGGTCGAGGGACTCCAGCAGCCTGAGCATTCCGCCGTTCTCTGCTAGGACGTACGCGGTCAACGATTCGAATCCCAGTTGGCGGGCCACATCGATCAGGTGCTCGAGCATCTTGCGTCCTAGACCACGGCGCTGCCATGCGTCGTCCACGATCACCGCGATCTCCGCACTGCTGGATCCCGCCTCCCCCGCAGGGAAGACATTTCCCAGGGCGATCACCTCGGCCTCGCCGACGGTTGCGACCAGGGTTGCGCCCCGATGGCCACCGGAGATCCGCCGTAGGTTCTCCTCGCGCCAGGTGTCCATCGGCGTGAAATAGCGGTGATAACGCGACTCCGGCGAGCAGCGCTCATGCATCGCGGCAACGGCAGCCGTGTCATGGGGACGGGCCAGCCTGATCCAGACATCCGTCCCATCATCGAGTCGTTCCGACCAGCCGTAGTCCGACGCCGAACCGCGCAGTTCACTCAGAGCCGCAACCAGACCCAACAGGGCAGAGGCCCGACTGAACTCGGTTCGGGTGAACGGAGCATTGCGTCGCCGAAGGATCACATGTCGCTCAAGGGTCCACTGCAGTCGCAGGACGGTCGCCGAGTCGTCGGCGCCGACCGAAGCATCGGTAACCTCCCAGGAATCCGCAAGCACGAGATCGGCCGCTGCCTGCGGCGCCGCATCCGGATCGCGCACCAACTCCGAGCAGCGGTTCAGGACCCGGGTCGCGACGTCTTCGACGTCCTGCCTCTCCCCGCGGCCGACGATGACATCCCGACCGACGGAATCCATGGCCTGGATGAGGGTCTGACGGTCAATGCTGGCGGGTGCCCGCATGATCAGGTCGACCAACTGCTCACCGGAGTCGATGACGGCGGTGAACATGCTGACGACCTGAACATCCAGCAGCGAGAGCACCCGGAGTAGCCGTGCGAGTGCGGTTGGCTGACTGCGAATCGCTACTCGCCCCCGCCAGGCGTTCACCTGACCATCAACCGGCTGCACATCCGGGTCGATGGCGGCAAGGGCCTCAAGCAGTCGAGCGGTCAGGGCAGTCCATCCCTGCGGATCATCCAGCCGAGGGGTGATTCGGGTCAGCATCGACATACCGAGGCCAACCGACATCAGGTGCAGGGCGGCCGCGGAGTCGTCCACCGTCGGGTCGACATGTCCTGAGCCGCGCAATTGCCGGACAACCTCGAGGACCGCCGCCCAGCGCTGATCGAGCCGCCGCTGCACAGACGCGAGCAGCACATCGTTGTCGGGGGCCAAGGCGAGCGCTTGGATCTCGCGTTCGTCCCAGGTGGCGGCCGGTGAGCTGAGCGCCTGTCTCGCTGCCGACATCACCGTCTGCAGGGCAGATGCTGACGGGTGTGCAGCTTGCTGTCGGATCGCCTCGGCTACGGGCGGGAAGGGCAGTTCGTCGACGACTCGGACGAGGTCTTCAGCCAGCCGTTCCGTCGCGCGGGACCTTGCCGCCATGGCGCGCTCAGTGCCCTTGTTG
>JAULZL010000444.1:0-4517 GCA_032117355.1 Candidatus Nanopelagicales bacterium | reverse complement strand
CCCCTCCCGCGCCGCCGCCGGCGCCGGTCGTCGAAGACCAGCCTGGCCCGGCGGTGCCGGTGCCCAGCGCCCCGCCCGTTCGCCCCATAGGGAATCTCGATCCCATACCGAACCCGAAGAACCCGAACGTCCCGGCTACGCCGATGACGCCTGGACAGTCCCTCTATCTAGTCGATGACCAGCCGCGGGATGTCGTGGTTGTCCCTGACGCCCCGCGCGATGCCACGGGGATCCAGGCGACCGGCGATGGATGGTGGATGAAGCTCGTGGGTCGGGGTGACGACGCTGATCCGCTTGGACTGACGGAGAAGCAGGCCTTGATCCTGCAGTCCGACCAGACCGCGAGTGGAAATCGGCAGGCAGCTGCCAAGAGGAGGGTTGATCCGGTTGCGCAGGCGGCTGGCGCCGGTTTCAAGGCGAACTCGCCAGTCAAGTTCTACCTGCTACCCAGCACCTATCTTGGACAACTGGGCACGGACACGTCGGGCGCGTTCTCCGGCAGCATCCCCGTTCCACCCGGTATCAAGCCGGGCGCGTACACCCTGCAGATGAATGGGTACTCACCAACGGATTCGGTGCGGTCCCTCAGCATCGCGGTGACCGTCAAGCCCACGGCGCGGCCAATGATGCAGTCGCGCGCCCGGGTTACCTTCGACCCGCTGGACGCCTCCCTGGACGCCGATGACCGCAAGGAGCTGAAGGCACTCGTGCGCAAGGCCGGAAAGCTCGGTGTTCGAAGCGTCGTACTCGGCTTCGTCCAGCCAACCTCCGTGACCAGCAACGACTTGAGCCTGTCCACGCAGCGCGCCAAGAACGTCGCGGCATTCCTGCGGGCCCGTGGCCTCAAGGGCACGTACGTCATCTCCGGCAAGGGTCGAGCGACGGAGAGGACGGCGATCGCCAGGCGGGTCGTCGTGACGGTGACCTACCAGGCTCCCTAGTGACGGTGTGCCACTGGCTGGGGATGACGATCCCCTCCCAGTCCTGACGAGTACTGCGTGATGTTCTTGGAATCTGTGCCACGACCGAGGGCAGACCTAGTGCGTGACGCTCTCACTGGACGGCGTGAATGCATCCTTCGCTCGATTGCCCCGCATGCGCCCAAAGATGCCACCGCCCGCGAGGAGGGCCAGCCCGAGCACCGGTGCGATGAGCTCCCAGCCTGAAGGTAGCGGGAAGACCTGAAGGCCCAGGACGATGAGCAGGACGATGATCGCGATGGCCGGGAGTGCCACCCAGGCGCGTCTGCGCTCCTCTCGCCACAGGACGAGGGCTGCGGCAGAGCAGGCCGCGGCGTATGCCCCGATGAACACCACGCCAGCCACGTCGCTCGTGAGCTCGAAGGCTGAGAAGGGTGCGCCGCCGGTGACGATCACTGCAAAGGCCAGGAAGGCGATCGAGGCGATGCCTACGACAAGGCTGGCTGCAACCGGCGTGCCTTGAGCTGAGAGTTGGCGCAGGCGAGGCCTGCCAACTCCCGCGCGTGACAGCGCGAAGATGATGCGTCCGCCTGCGACCTGGGCGCCGATCATGCAGGCGAATGACGAGATGGCGCCGCCGGCCGTGATCACATCGCCAATGCCGTCAGCGACGTACAGGTTGGCGATTTCCGCAGGCAGCGAGCCGCTTGCCTCGAACTGTGACATCGCCGTCGGGCCGACGCCGAAGGCCCACACGGCAACGGTCGTCACGAAGATGAAGAAGGCGCTCGTGAGCACAATCGTCCAGATGAGGGCCCGCGGGATCGCGCGGCGTGGGTTGCGGGTTTCCTCACCGAGCGCCGCCGCGCCCTCGAACCCCGCGCTGGAAAGTAGCGCGAAGGTGAGCGCAAGCGAGATGGCGCCTGCCGAAATCCCCTCAAACCGGAACGCAGACCAGTCGACGGTCTGGCCCTGTGGTCCACCGGAGGTGATCAGCCTGACGAGCGCGATGACGGAAACGGCGAGGATCGCGACCATGGTGAGGCCCTCGAGCAGGAGGAGTCCACGGCCCAAAGTTCGCATCGTGCGGCCAGCGAGGTACGCGGTGATGGGCAGCACGATCAGGGCTAGGGGGATCGGCAGCCACTGCGGGGCCGATGTCCAGCCGGACTCCTGTAGCAGCGTGGTGGTGAAAATGCCGAAGGACAGCGCCGTGATGGCGGCCGACGCAACGTAGGCCGCAACGAGCCAGATGCCAGCTGCGGTTCCCGACCGCGGTCCGATCTCTGCCCCCACGAGGCCGAACACCGAACCTGCGCTAGCGCGCCGCCCCGTTAGCAGTACGAATGAGCCGACGATGAGCAGTAGTGGAATGAGCGCGAGGACGAATGTCGTCGGCACCGCGGGGCCGACCTGCTCAGCGATTGCCTGCGGGTTGAGGCTGACCGACATCGTCGGCCCCATGGCGGCCAATGAGACGGCGATGGCGCCGATGACACCGAGGTTGCGCTTGAAGTCGGACACCTACGGAGTCTATGAGGCCAATCGGTGCACCTAGTCTCACTGCGGCCCGCTGCGGTGATGCACCGGCGCACTGCTGCGCTCCTTGACTCCCGAGTCGATGAGACGAATGAGACCCGAAACTCCCTCGTTGAAAGACTTCCGGCCGAGGCGCTGAGGACGGAGCGTCACCCGTTCGTCCGCTTTCGTCAGGGTGCCGCGGGTCGCAGGGAGCCGATGCTGGTGGGCACTCGACTCCTCGTTCGACAGGTCATGTCAACCCTTCGTGGGAGTGCGGGCGTCGAGGACGTGGCCCAGACCCTGGCCATTCCAGAGCCGATGGTTCTGGCCGCCGTCGCCTACTACGCCGAATTCGGTGATGAGGTGGACCTTGACGCGTCATGGGCTGAGCGGGCTGCCACCGGCGAACTGACCCGCTGGTCGGCCCAACAGGCCGCACTGGCGTGAAGTTGGTTCTCGATCACCAATACCCATTCGCTGTTGCTATCGCCCTGAGAAGTGCGAATCTCCGGGTGCAAGCCGTCCATGAGTCGGATGGCATGCGCTGGACGATACGGAGTCACTGGAATCCTGCTCGGAGCGCGGAGCAGCGCTGCTTACGAACAACGTGTCCGATTTTGCGGCCCTGGCACGTGAGTGGCAGGCACAGGGGCGCTCGCACAGTGGTTTGGTTTTCACCTCAGATTCCCGCTGGCCACGGACCAAGCATGGCGCGGGTGCGCTCATTGAGGCACTGAGCGCTTTGATGACCACGAGGCCTTCGGAGGGAGCCCTCCTGGATCGAGTGGTTTGGCTCGGCACTCCGTTCTCCGTGTGACCTTCCCGCTTCTCGTCCCCGTTTGCGTCCGCGCAATTGCTGATGCACCGACAGTCTGGATCTGGCAAGGCAACCGTCCACAGGCTGGGTTGTCCACAGGCAGGGAAAGTGAGGCTTCCGCGAGAAGCGCAGCACTGCCTATCTTCTGGCGACCCGTTGAAAGGTGGTTGCCATGGACGTGGCCGCGCGCGTCGAATCCGATGTCAAGAACGCCATCCGCCGGCTTGGCATCGATCCGCTCCGCGATCCTGCGACTATCAAGGAGCTCATCGACTCCTCGATAGCCGAGGCCGTCAACGAGTTGCTTGACTCTGACGCGGAGGTGCGAGTCGATCGCGGTGCAATCGCCGAGGACGTCCTGCATGCCGTTGCCGGGTTCGGTCCGCTGCAGCGATTCTTCGACGACCCGACAGTCGAGGAACTGTGGATGAACGAGCCGGGCCGCGTTTTCATCGCCCGCCATGGGCGTAGTGAATTGACGACGGTTGTGCTCTCTGATCGCGAGGTGCGCGACCTCGTCGAGCGAATGCTGCGGGTTTCGGGGCGCAGGCTGGACATGAGCAGCCCGTTCGTCGATGCCGTGTTGCCGGACGGCAGCCGACTGCACGTCGTCATCCCCGACATCACCCGCAGGCATTGGGCGGTGAACGTGCGTCGTTTCGTCGTACGTCCTCGGCATATCGACGACATGGTCACCACCGGAACGTTGACCTCGCAGTCAGCTGCCTTTCTCAATGCAGCCGTTGTCAGCGGGCTGAACATCGTGGTGGCGGGGGCAACCCAGGCCGGCAAGACGACCCTGCTGAACGCCCTCCTGGGCTGTGTGCCCGGCAGCGAGCGCATTGTCTCGTGCGAGGAGGTCTTCGAGATCAAGCTCGCTCATCCGGATTGGGTTCCCATGCAGACCCGCGATGCCAGTCTTGAGGGCACCGGCGAGGTTCCGCTCCGACGGCTCGTACGCGAGGCCCTGCGCATGCGGCCGACTCGTCTGGTGGTGGGCGAGGTCCGGCAGTCCGAGGCTCTGGATCTCCTGGTCGCCATGAACAGCGGCATGCCAGCCATGTCGACCCTGCATGCGAACAGCGCCCGCGAGGCGGTCACAAAGCTTTGCACGCTGCCGCTCCTCGCCGGGCAGAACATCCCCGGTGACTTCGTCATACCGACCGTCGCCGGCTGTGTCGATCTCGTTATTCACACGGCAACCAATCACGACGGCCATCGTCGCGTCCGCGAAATCGTGGCCCTTCCTGGGCGCGTAG
>JAULZL010000443.1:0-3333 GCA_032117355.1 Candidatus Nanopelagicales bacterium | reverse complement strand
CGTAGATGTTCGACCCGTCCGGCGTAGTCGTAGAGGTCGCCCTTGGCAGGAGTTTGGCCCGTAGGCCGCCAAGGCGCCGGCGTCGTCTCATCTCTTCATCTGGGCTGCGTAACCGTGTCGGTGGCTCGTGGAGCCCGTACGCTCCGCTCGGGAGGCGTTGTCTGTCGTCATATCAGACGCGGGGCGCTCATCTTCCTGATTCGTCGTTTGACCGTCGCGTCCATCAAGGCCCCGGCTACCATCGTGTGAGTAGCGGGGTAGTAGTGACCATCGTAGTCGATGATGTAGGTGTGCTTGGACAGCTTGCTCGACGCGAAGCTGTGCTCGCCTACGTAGCCTGCGACGATGCATTCGGAGTAATCATTCCCCTCCCAGCCCCAGAAGCTATTGTGAACTCGAAGCCGTTGTCCCATAATGTTCCAGCTGTCGTCCCCCAAGTGGGGGACGGCAAGTCCGTCTCCGATGTCAAAGACGCGTTGCTGGGCTTCGGGTTCGGCCGCCGTCGAGCTGACTCCTCCTGTTGGGGGGGTGTCGCGCCTCTGCCCGCGCTTAGTTGTCGCCTTCGGGGCGTCTTTGTCGCGGGCCGCCTTCGTCGCCTTAGCCTTGATCGCCTCTTCCGAGTCGATGGCGTTGATGGTGGCCTGCGTCTCGGCCAAAATGCCCTCCGGGTCTACCTCGGGTAGCTCCGACGGGATGGCCCCTTCCGTGGTGACCCGTGGGTCCGTGGCCATGTCAACATAGTCGGCGTATTGCGTCGGCTGCATACGCGCATAGATTCGCATGGCCTCGACCGTTTTCCAACGCACTAGCGATTGGATAACTCCCTCGACCTCGTCCCGCTTGATCCCCTGTGCGTCTCCGCGTCGCGCGAAGAGCCTCGTGGCGAGGGTGATGCGGCACGAGTGCCACGTGCGTTGAGCGGCTTCGGCCGCGCTCATGACCATGTTCAGCAGGACGCGAAGGAGGCCGTCGGCCTGGCTGCCTGTAAAAGGCCTGCTGTCGCCCGTCGGCGAGAAGGCGGGCCATAACGCGCGTTCGCTGATCGGGCACGGGTGCGCTTCTTCCCACTGGCGCCATCGCCATGCGAAGTTGAGCGGGTTGCGGTCGTCATACCTGAACCACATGTCTCGTGCCCCCCATTCGATGTTCAGCCGGTCGCACTTAGAAGGTGCGGATCGGCCACGCAGCAGGTCGCCGTTCTTGCGAGAGGCGATCGTGGCCGCTGTGTTCGGCAGATCGTTGCCGCCCGCGTCCACCCAGTTGAAGTTAGTCCGCCGTACAAAGGTGTCCCCTTCGAACGATGCCGTCCACTCGTCTTTCCGGGCTCCTGTGGAGATGGCGTGACAGAATGCCGTAAGGACCGCCATGCGGAGCGTGCTTGTCCACGTGACGAGTAACGTGCCGACTTCGAGGAGTGAGACGATGGCCAACAGGTGTTCCGTCGTGAAAGGCTGCTTGAGGGTGCGAACGAATGCGTCGTCACCCCAACGTGCCTTGTATCGAGCGCAGATGCCTTTGAGTACGGACCGCACCTGCGCGAGGTCGGCAACGTATCTTCCAGAGGATATCATGACTCGTCGCCATCCGTAGAGGGCGAGGAGCGCGCTCGTCGGCATGCCCTGCCCGTACCCAGCCATCTTTCGCCTGGTGGAAGGGGCAATCATCTGTGCGATCCAGACGAGCGCGAGGATGGCGAACCAGACCTCGCAGAGGACGTCTTCGGCGGTGGGCGCGGCCCGTGGGCGCATCCACCTGTTGTTCGTTGCGAGGCCGAACTTTCGTACCCATTGGAAGCCCCACTCGTCAGCGCTCGCGGTGCCGCGTGGGATGCCGGCTTCCCGCGCTGCGGCCGCGTCGATGACGACGCCGCGCAGCAGCTCGGGTCGATCGGGGCACAGCGCGTAGGCAGATTCGTGCTGCGTTAGCCGATCCGCGACGTCGTGCGCGGCCCGTCGTCTCGCCTCGGCTGCGTTGTCAGGCTGAGGAGAGGAGGCGCGTGCCCGTATGGGGTGCGTCTCAATAGCGTCGTCGATGTCGGTGGTGCTAGCTGCCGCCTTGAGCTTACGCGGCGAGCGGCGCTTCGCCAGAAGGCCGATCATGTCGGCGTCGTCATCGTGCCTCGCCACTGAGCTCGCCCGTTTGATGCCGCGATGCGGTGCGCGCACTCCCCCTGATTCGGGCGAGATGCTCGCAACCGACGGTGCAACCAACCTTTTGACCCTCGCTAACGGGCGCGGGTCCGGGCTTGGTGATGCGCCGTCGCTCGACCCTCCTTTCCCGTGAGCGATAGGCATGTCCCCCATCAAGCTGAGGTTGTGCCTGCCCAATGAGGTGTCGTGGCTAGTTGGCCCGTTCAGCTTGCCCGTCAGCGGCGCGTTTGGTGGCTCTGGCCAGTCGAGCTGGAGGCCGACGTCAAAGCCCAGCTCGAAATTGCTGACCGTCCGGGCCAGTTCCTCTCGTGGGCCGATTCCGAACCAGCTCGCGGCTAGGTTCGCCCCGGCCGCGTCGTCGAGAGAGTAGGCATGCGCCACGTAGTGACTTGGGGTGTCCACCTGAGCCTCATCATAGTGGCCGCCCTGACTTGCAAGGGGTACCGCCTGATTCACGTGGGGTACTGCGTAGATGCTTCCGCGCGGTGCGTCGTGGTAGTCGACTCCCAAGAGAGAGTTTGGCATCCCATAGTCGCAGGCTTCGTCGATCGCAGCGCCAACGTTTGCATCGTCGGCTAGGAGGCTCAAAAGTTCGATGGTATCCTCCTCGCCGAGCGCGTCGATGTCCAAGCGGCGGTGTTCTTGGTCGCGAGCAGAAGTCACCGTGTGGGCCAGCGGCGAGCGGGAAGTCTGCTCGCTCGTACCCCTGTCGAGCCCACGTACCGAGCTAGGGGTGTTGGCCGCTGGGGACGGTGGTATGGACGGCGGTACGGGTGCCTGGGGCTGTGCCTCGCGTAGGTCGAGCTGCACCGCTACCGCTTGGCCAATAACGGCCGTCGGCGCCGACGTCGGTGATGGCGCTGTGGCACTAATCTGCAAGCCGCCATGATGCCTGGGCATGACCTGTACGTGTCAGAGCTGCCGTGGCCCGTGTGCGCGGCCAGCAACCTGGCGCGTCGCGAAGCCTCCTCGTCGTTGCCGTCGAGCGCCATGTTGAGGAAGGCGAGGAGCGACCGCGTGTCCGGGTGTGCGATCGGCATGTCGCCGGACATGGCAAGATTGTGCGTGCCTTTTGACGTCGCGTGCCGGCTCTGCCCGTTGCGCTTGGCGCGTTGGGCAGTATCGTCGGCGGCGCGTAGTGCGTCCCGCCAGGCCGCTTGCTTTGCTTGCTGCGCTGCGTTCG
>JAULZL010000442.1:0-10981 GCA_032117355.1 Candidatus Nanopelagicales bacterium | reverse complement strand
CGCCGCCGCAGGGAGGAGGACCTGGACGAAGAGGATGACGACTGAAAGCTCGGGGGTGACTGAAACACGCTGGATGTGCGGCCGAGTTCAGCCTCGATGTGTCGATCGTGAACTGCTCTCGTCCCACTGCGCCTGGGCCTGCGTGTGTGAATGCGCCGGTGATCATCAGCGGTTGAATAGGGTTCCCCCATGGGATCGAAGGACGGACTCCTGCCACCTGTCCCGGTCGCTCCCGAGGATGCGGTCGTCATTCACATCGGCGTGCACAAGACCGGAACGACAGCCATCCAGGCGGCGCTAGCCAATTCCCGAAGTGACCTGGAGAAGCACGGCGTCCGGTATCCGGGCCGACGTCAGGCCCACCACGCCGCTGCGATCGCGGTCATCGGCAAGACGTGGGGCTGGTCGGGCAAGGGCGGTGTCCAGAAGGATCGGGAGTCCTTCGAGCGGCTCGGCCGCCAAATCGCGGCACATCCGGGCCGGGTCATCGTGAGCAGTGAGCACTGGTGCGAGTCACCCGATGAGGTTGCCCAAGAGACCGTGATGGCTCTCGGCGCCTCTCGAGTTCAGGTTGCCATCACCGTGCGCAATGTGGGCAACCTGCTTTCTTCGTCCTATCAGCAGTACCTCAAGTACGGCCTGCGGGCGCGGTACGAACCCTGGCTGGAGAACCTCTTTGCCAAGGACGACGGCAGCCGGATGTCTCCGTCCTTCTGGCTGCGGAACCACCATGACGTTGTTGTGGAGCGTTGGGCCAAGGCCGTCGGGCCCGATCGGGTGACTGTCATCGTCCTCGAGGACGTCCAGCGGCAGGCGATGTTCGTGGCGTTCGCGCAGATGCTCGGAATCCCGCAGGAGATTCTTACCTCGCGGATGGATCTCACCTCGAATCGCTCGATGACGGCCCAGGAGGCCGAGCTTCTCCGCAGGGTGAACGTGGGTGTCAAGAACGAGATGACGTGGACGCAGTACGAGCGGCTGGTGCGCTACGGGGTTGCTAGAACGATTGTTGAGGGCCGGGATCCCGCTCCTGGTGAACCGAAGATCGCGACTCCCGACTGGGCATTGGACGCGGCTGCTGAGCGCGGGGCTCGCGCGGCAAAGCGCATCGGTGAGCTTGGCGTCACGGTCATCGGCAGCCTGGATGCACTAGCTGCGCGGATTCCGTCGCAGCCCGCAATCGATCCGAATGCGGTCACCAGCCTGCCTATGGATGTTGCGGTCACGGCGATCGAGACCCTGGTGCTCGCTGCGAAGGAGATCCCGGTGGCTACGCCGCCCAAGGCTCAGGGGTGGATTCGTGGAGTGCGCAGCTTCGTCCATCGACTGCGGGAACGAGCGCGCGCCATGTTGGGTTCGACTGCTTCAGCGAAGGCCGGTAGAGCATCGAGTGCGGGTACCGCATCGAGTCCGAAACGCTCAGCCGACTCAATGAGTGCGCAGTCGAGCCCGTGAACTCTGAGCCCGTGAACTCTGAGCCCGTCAACTCTGAGCCCGTGAACTCTGAAGATGTCGACCCGATTCCTGTTGGCTTGGAACTCGCCAATCTAGGTTCCATCGGTTCGGATTTGATCCGGTACGCCGAGACACTGGAGTCTGCGCCCCGCACCGCGGAGAGTGTCCTTGTGGTCGTTGCGTCCGACCTGGTGGTGTCACCGGCGGCGATCGCACCGGTGGCCGCTGATTCGCTGGTGGGAACGGCCCTGCTCGTCCGACCAGTTGCCCGCGACGCAGACGTCCGGGTTCGGCACCACGTGGTCAACAGCGTCGGTACGTCCTTTCATCAGGTGACGGCCCCGGATCACCGATTCATTGGCGTTGCAGCGGTAAGCGGGAATGACGCACCGGTCGTTGCCCCGGTCCTTCGGGAGTTGGCTGCCGCGGTCGAGTCGGGTGAGCTGGGCTCCGGGCATCGCGACGCCAGCTCCCTCGTGGCTGTGGCGATCGTCCGCTCGGGGGCCCCATGCAAGGCGATCGACATGGTGGACGTGCCTTGGTTTCGCAATCCCGTGGACCAGGCTCGAGCCCAGGCGGAGGCGAACTCAGTCTCCGAAACCCGGATTGCCCAACTGCAGGCGAATCGGCTGGATGACGGCTTCTATTCGACCTTCGTGGTGCGCCGACTCTCCAAGCCGCTGACCCGGGCCGCCCTGCGCTTGGGCTTGAGCCCCAATGCCGTCACCCTGGGCTCATTCGCCATCGGGCTGGGAGCCGCAGGAGCCTTCGCCCTCGGTTACCGGTGGGCCCTCGTCCTGGGGGCCGTGCTGCTGCAATTGAGCCTTGTCGTTGACTGCGTAGACGGCGAGGTTGCCCGGGCGACTCGACGGTTCTCTGCGCTCGGGGCCTGGCTGGACGCATCGACCGATCGAGTCAAGGAGTACCTCGCTTACGCGGGCCTGGCCATTGGCGCTGCGGCCGTCCACGGAATCAATATCTGGCCGCTGGCCCTATTGATGGTCGTGCTTCAGACGACTCGGCACATGACCGACTATGACTTCTCCCGGGTGCAACGTCGCCGGGAGGCGCTGGTGCTGCCACGGAGCATTCGACTCCCCGATGACGGGGCTGCGGGTGCGGCGGGCGGCTGGTCGGTCCAGGGCGCGATGGAACTGTCCTCGCGAATCAATCGGAGAGATGCGGTGCGGTGGGCCAAGCGGGCCATCCACCTGCCCATTGGCGAACGCTGGCTGATCATCAGCCTGGTCGCGGCCCTGCTGGGTGCCCGGTGGGCGCTCGGAGTGCTCCTGGTGGCAGGTCTACTGGCCTTCGGGTACGTAACGGCTGGGCGGATCCTGCGCACCCTCGGCTGGCGGGGGCCGGCCCCGCACGACGCTGCTCTTCTCTTGGCCCGGCAGTCCGACGCCGGGCCCGTTGCCTGGTTGCTGGCGCGGCTGGTTCCGCAGTCCCTCTGGGTGGGAATGTGGTCCGCGCCTGCGGCGTGGGCAGTCCCCGCGGCACTGCGCTTCCTCGAGTTGGGCATCGTCACGGTGATCGCACTGGCGATGTATCCCTCTGCGATGGTGGTGGCCTTCTGGTGGGTCACGATCATCGCCTTCCACCACTACGACGTGCTCTACCGGGCAATCGCGGGCCAGGCAGCACCCCGCTGGCTCACCTGGGCTGGACTTGGCTGGGACGGCCGGACGATCCTGGTGCTCGTCACCGCACTCTCGGGCCTGGTTGCATTCGCCGGGACGATGGCCCTTGGCATCGTCGCCTGGACGGTCCTCCTCGTCTTCATCGCGTCGGCTCAGTGGTTAGTGGCATCCTCGCGGGCAGGACGTGGTGCCCAGTGAGCCGCTACTGCGCGGTGAGATTCGGCTGCGAGGTCAATAGGAGCGCGAGGTCAATGCAGGTTGGGCGCCACGTGAGGGATCGGCTTGGGCATGAGTGACATCGACGACCGTCCGGGCAGGCCAACCGTGGCGCAGATTCGCGAGGTCTGCCAGCCCCCGGCCATCCGGGGCCGCAAGAACTCCGAGCACTGGGTGGCTGACGTGTACCTGCGCGACATCTCCCCGTACCTGACCCGGTTGCTGCTGCGCACCCCGATCTCGGCAAATCAGGTCACCTGGCTGATGATCGCGACCGGATTCTCGGCCGCGGCCGTGCTCCTCATCCCCGGGCTGCCGGGCGCGGCTTTGGCAGCCGTTCTCGGCCAACTCCAGATGCTCTGGGACTGCTGCGATGGGGAGGTGGCGCGTTGGCGCCGGACGTCCTCACCCCAGGGTGTGTTCCTTGACCGAGTGGGCCACTACACGACGGAGGGCCTCATCCCCGTCGCACTGGGACTTCGGGCCGCGGGCTTTCCAAACGATGGCTGGCTGGCCACCCCCTGGCCCTTCCTCGGCGCCGTCCTGGGAATCCTGGTGCTGTACAACAAGGCTCTCAATGACATGGTTCACGTCTCGCGTGCCTACAACGACCTGCCCAAGTTGGCGGACCGGGCCGAGGTTGGCGTCCCGCGTAGCTCGGGCTTGGCCAGCCTGCGCTCGCTCGCGCGGTTTGTGCCCTTCCATCGCTCGTACCACTCGGTAGAGCTCACCCTGCTGATACTGGTGGCGGCGATCATCGACGTGCCCCTCGGCGGTCTCGGCGCGACGAGGATCCTCCTGATTGGCCTCGTCGCCTTCGGCGTGGTGACGATCATCGGTCACCTGGCCTCGATCCTGTCGTCCAGCAAGCTGCGATGAGCCCTGACTTCGGCGTCGTCATCCTGACGATGGGTACCCGGCCGCACGACCTTGCGCGGGGTCTTGAGTCGGTGTTGGCTCAGACAGGGGTGACCTGCGAGGTGGTGGTTGTCGGAAACGGCTGGCAGCCAACCGGCCTACCGGACGGCGTACGCAGCCTTGGCTTAGCGGAGAATCTCGGAATACCGGCCGGTCGAAATGCCGGAGTCCCGCTTGTCGGCGGCGATCTGCTCTTCTTCCTCGATGACGATGCCTGCCTGCCGGATCCGGATTTCCTGGCCGCAATGGCCGAGAGGTTTCGGCGGGACGATCGACTGGGTCTCGTCCAGCCACGCGTCGTCGATCCGACGGGGCTTGCCGCTCCGCGGCGCTGGGTGCCTCGCCTGCGCGTCGGCGACCCCGCGGAGCCTGGCCCGGCGACAGCGCTGTGGGAAGGGGCTGTCGCGATGCGTCGATCGGTCTTCCAAGCGATAGATGGCTGGCCGGCGTGCTTCTTCTACGCACATGAGGGCATCGAGGTTGTCTGGCGGACGTGGGACGAGGGCTTCTTGCCGTGGTACGCGGGGGACATGGTGGTGCACCATCCCGTCATCGATCCGGCCCGGCATTCGGTCTACTACCGGCTCAATGCGCGCAACAGGGTTTGGTTGGCCCGCCGAAACCTGCCGCTCGTCCTCGAGCCGCTGTACGTCGGCACCTGGGTGCTGCTGACGCTGGCTCGGATGAGGGACGCTCGCGCCCTACGGGCCTGGTTCGCGGGTCTGGCTGAGGGCTATCGAGTGAATCCGGGTGGTAGGCGAGCAATGCACTGGCGAACGGCATGGCGGATGACGAAGGCTGGGAGGCCGCCGATCATCTGACGCCGGGCGGGCCCACCAGCACTCGTCCGACGAACCTTGCCGAACTCTTCCTCCTAGCGGACTATGACGCGCAGAAGGATTCATCGGCGGTGTTCAGGTTCGCGTAGACGTCACTGGCCAGCTCATCGATCTCGACATCCTTCAAGGTCGTGAAATCCGTCCCGATGATGAGGTCCATCCGCTGGCCGTGCTTCTTCTCCGGCTGACCCATTGCATTGGCGGCGTAGACCAGTGTTCGCGAACTCACATCCCACTTCGGGTCGTAGATGACGGTCGTCTTGGAGTAGACCTGCCCGTCCTCGATGTTCCCGACGTCCATGACCCGGTAGCCCGCCTTGCGCAACTGCTTGGCGGCCTTCTTCGCGGCACCCTTGATACCCGTGCCGTTCAGCACGTTTACGTAGATCGCCGAGGGCTCGGTCTTCAGCAGCGGGTCACCCGCGGCCCTCTTGGGCGGGTAGGGCTTGTCATTGGTGATTGCGTCCCAAAGGACGGCCGCCTTCTTTTCGTTGACCAGGACGTTGGATCCGTCGCCCGCGGGCTTCCACGGCAGGGTCACGAAGGTGATGTCACCAGGGCGCATGTCCTTCATGCTCAGGGCAAGGTCCTTGAGATTGTCGACGTTCGCCAACTGCGGGTCGGCTGTGAGCGACTCGGTTGCCGCACTCAGGACCCCAAGGAGTGCGGCCGGGTTGAGGAGGGTGCCTGCTGAGAGCACCTGCCGAGTAAGGGATGAGATGAAGGCCTGCTGGCGTCGAATGCGAGAGGTGTCCGAGCCGTCGCCGAGGGTCTTGCGGGCGCGGACGAATGCGAGGGCTTCCTCACCAGTGACGACGTGCTTGCCCTTGCTGAGTTTCAACCCGCTCTGCGAGTCGTTGACGTCCTCTGCGAGGCAGATCTCGACTCCACCGATGGCATTAACGATGCGCTTGAACCCGCCGAAGTCGACCATCATGAAGTGCTCGAGGTCGAGTCCGCTCATCTCCTGAACGGCCTTCATCGTGCACCCCGGGCCAGCGAGATCGAAGGCGGCGTTGAACTTGGAGGTGTAGCCACCGACGGTCTTGCCGTCCTTCTTGCATTTGGGAAGGGTGATCAGGGTGTCGCGGGGAATGCTCACCGCAACGGCGTTGGTTCGATCTGCGTTGACATGCAGCAGGATCGTCGTGTCCGAGCGCTGGCCACCGAACTCGGCAGCGCTGCCATAGCCCCGATTTCCCTTGCCGGCTCGGTTGTCGCTGCCCATCAGCAGGACGGTGAAGGCTTCGTAGTTTCCCGTCTCTTCATCGATGGCGATCGGGGCGGACGGAGCGGCCGTGCCCCCGATTTGCTCAGAGACATCAACGGCGGTGATGTTGCCGGCAAGCCTGTCAACGAAGAAGTTCAGCCCAGCGCCTGCGATCGCCACAGCGAGGACGATGCCGGCGGTGACGGCGGCGACGATGCGGGGCCAGCGCCGACGCGGGCGGACCGATGGCATAGGGCGTTCCTTCGTTCAAGGCGAACCGGGGTCGGAGAATTCCGTTCCCGATGCGGCCAATGTTAGGCGTGATCTGCGGTGGGTCGGACTTTGGACGCATGGGCACGCCGTGCCGTTCCCGGCTGAGCGCGGTCCGATAGGGCGTTTTACCCCCTTTTGCTGCTGTTACGAATGTTAATTGTGTGACACGCGGGTTTTGTGAGAAAGTTGTCATGTTTCCTGTGGGACCGTGAAACTCGCGCGGCAGCGCGGTCCGACCGACGACTTCCTCGAAAGGGACAACCGTGGAGCCATGGCATCGCCGACTCCCGGATGCCCGGCTGCGGTGGGTGGCCCTGGTGACTGCGGGGGCCGTCGTCGCGGCGGGGGTGATCCTGCCGGTCGTGCGGTGGCCATCGCCAAGCCCCGAGCCCATCACTCCTACGGAGCAGTCGTTCTCACTTCGTGGCGTTGATCCATCGGCCATCGAGGACTCGGCGGTTGCCATGGCCTCATGGAATCAACTCGTTGAGGGGGCTCAGGTGATGAACCTGGGCTTGGCCGAGTTGCCGGGCAGCGCCGTTGGAGCAGATGATGCCGACGGTCACGACACCGACCACGCTGATCATGCAGATCATGCAGATCATGCGACGGCCGTGGCGGCCGAGACCAGTGAGCCCCTTGCCCCCGCGGTAGCCACCGCGGCCATGCCCACCGAGGATTTCGGCCTGGTCGGTATCACCGTGGACGAGCCGATGGACCCCGAGTCGAGGGTGCTCGTCCGCGTTCGCTCGGAGGGGGACTGGAGTCAGTGGACCCCACTGTTGATCTCCGATCATGCACCGGATCCCGGGTCCGCGGAGGCGCAGGAGATTCGTTACGGCACCGAGCCGCTGCTCACTTCTACGTCGGATGGCGTGCAGGTTCGGATTGATACCCCGGGTGGCGAGGAACCCGCCAACGCCGAGGTCGTGTTGCTGGACAACCCGGTGGTTTCCGCGGACGAAGCCCTACCGGAGCCAGCCAACCCGGATCCTGGTGCCCCGGTGGCAACCGTTGCGGCTGCAACAATCGGGGCGCAGATGCCGGTGATCATCACGCGAGCCCAATGGGGTGCCGACGAATCGATGCGTCGGGCTGGACCAACCTATTCGGGGACGATCAAGGCAGCCTTTGTCCACCACACCGTGACGTCCAACGACTACTCGCCCGAGGAGGCCGCCCAGCAGGTGCGCAATCTCTACGGGTGGTTCACCAAGGGCCTTCGCTACTCCGACATGGCCTACAACTTCATCGTGGATCGGTTCGGCCGGCTATATGAAGGCCGCGCCGGTGGGATGGACCAGGCCGTGATCGGCGGGCACACTGCGGGCTTCAACACCGACACCTTCGCGGTCTCAGCCCTTGGAAACTTCCAGAAACTCAATGCGCCTGCCGATCAGGTGGCCGCGATGAACGAGTCAATTGCCTCGCTCCTCGCCTGGAAGCTCGCGATGAACCACCGCGATCCGAATGGGAACACCACGCTGGTTTCTGACTCGGGCAACGGCACCTCGCGCTACCAGCCGGGCCAGGCGGCCCAGGCTCTCGTGATTGGTGGACACCGCGACATCGGCAAGACGGCGTGCCCGGGGCAGTTCATGGATGCTCAACTGCCAGTCATCCGAGCCGCCACGGCATCCAAGCTCGGCGTGACGATGTTCAATCCGGCGATGTCGGCTCCGGTGCCCTTTGGTGCGCCCGAGCCACTCTCCTTCACGACCACCACCACGGCGCCACTGGCCTGGACGATGACCGTCACCTCGCGCTGTGGAAATTCCGTGCGAACCATGACCGGGCAGCAGGATCCTGGGGGCCCGCTTTCGATCGGGTGGGACAAGCTCGATGACTCTGGGCAGCCGGTCCCTCCCGGTACGTACACCGTCACCGTCACCGGTTCCAGCGGGAATGACGCGATCTACCCCTGGACGGGGATGGCCGGCGTCATGTCGGCTCCCGGTGCACCCGCAGACCCTTGTGGGCCGCCCGAGTCCTTCACCCTGGTGGGCAGTGGCTACGGCCACGGGGTGGGGATGTCCCAGTGGGGCGCATTCGGAATGGCCAAGGACGGCCAGGATGCGTCGGCGATCGTCACCCACTACTACTCCGACACCGTCGTCTCGCCCGTGCAGGACGACGTTGAAGCGCGAGTCAACATCCAGTACCAGGTCAATACCGTCCGCGTGCGATCCGAGCCCCTGGAGAAGGGCGGCGGATCCATCGAGGTCACCGTCGGCGGCAACGTGGTCATTGGCGGGCCGGAAGACGTCTTCGAGTTCACCGTCACCGGGTCCTCCGTCGCAGTGAAGCGACAGGCGGGTGGGCAGGTCACTGATCTCGGGGCGTCCGATGACGTGATCGTCCGCTGGGCCGGCACCCGGAATCCCGGTGGCGCAACTGGCCCGGCAACCGTTGTGAACGTCATCAATGCAGGCAACTCATTCGGTTCCGAGGGCCATCGATACCGGTACGGCTTCCTCGACATCGTCCCCGTCAACACAGCCTCCGGGGTCAAGCTCAACGCCGTCAACGTCGTCCGGGTGCACGATGAGTACCTCTTCGGGGTGGCCGAGGTGCCGAGTTCATGGCCAAAGGAGGCCATGAAGGCCCAGGCCATCGCGGCGCGTTCGTTCGTGCTGTCCAAGGTTCAGGACGCGGTCCGCAAGTCGTGCTCCTGCCACGTTGACGACGGTGGCTCTCCCCAGCCGGACCAGACCTTCGCCGGCTGGGCCAAGGAGAGCGGTGCATCCGGTGACCGTTGGGTTTCCGCCGTCCGGGAGACCCTGGTGACCGACAGCACCGGCCTTGCGGTCCTCTACCAGAACAAGCCAATTCGGGCCTTCTACACCTCTTCCAGTGGTGGCCAGACGGCCTCGAGCGAAGAGGTGTGGGGTGGCGCCATCCCCTATGCCAAGAGTGTGGACGACCACTGGTCCATGCACGATGAGAACCCGCACAAGAGGTGGAAGGCCACGGTCTCGCAGGGCTCGGTGGCTTCCGCATTCGGCGTGCCTGCCGTGCTGCGACTTGTGGTCGGTGATCGATCTACGTCAGGTGCGGTGCGCACCCTGGTGGCGACCCTGTCGGACGGGACGACGAAGTCCATCAGCGGTTCGGCCATGCGGGCAGCCTTTGGGTTGAAGTCCACGTACGTCACCGAGGTCGATGGCAAGGCCGGGGTGCCGATCCCTGGTTCAAATTCGGGTGGTGCCAACTCGGGTGGCGGCCAGCAGGATGACTCGGCCTCAGAAGCCAATGCCCCGAAAGCCGTCAAGGTGACCCTGGTCTTCGATGGCGGGCGCAAGCCGCGCGTTGGCGAGGCAGTCAAGATCAAGGGCCGCGTCATCCCACGGGCACGGGGTCTCGTGGTGGAGCGGCAGATGCTCGCCGATGGCGCCTGGAAGGTCATGGACACCGATAAGACCGGCAAGAAGGGCCGGTACCGGTTCCGGATCAAGAAGGCGGTGCCGGCTGGAGCGGCGTACACCTACCGAATCGTGATCTACCGGGACGGCCAGGTTATCGGGACGAGCCCGGAGAAGACGATGACCATTCGGAAGAAGAAGCGCTGATCTGTTTCGTCGGCATGTGCTGGGCTGCGAAAAACGAAGACCGGCCCGCGGCGCGTCCACCAGTGCGAACGCGGTCGGCACTGCCCATGCGAGCGGTCGGCACAACATACGTCGGCGGGCGGCGGTCGCGTTGCCGACGCCGAGCAGCCGGCTATACCCGTGGGTCACGCCTAGGCACGTGGGCGGGGGCTTCATGGTCGCGGCGATGATGCGCTCGTGGCTCACGTGCCGTGGACGGCCGCCACGAGCCTCGTCATGTAGCCCGTCGATTTCGTGCTCGGCGAACCGGTCGCGCTACAGGAGCACCGTCGGGCGAGACACGCCCACGAGCGACACGCAGGACTAGAGGCCGGCGAAGTACTTTGACTCTGCTCCGCTTGCATCGAAGTAGTTGGGGTGGGTCACTCGCACCGTCTCGATGGAGTCGCTGCCGATCAGGACGATCTGGATCCAATCCGAGTCCCGGTAGTTCTCCTCGGCTGCCGCGTAGGCGGAAAGGGCGCCCTCAGAGTCCAGCCCGAACTCCTGCAGGTCTTCGAGCGTGCCAGTGGCACAGTTGAAGACCAGCAGGAAGTGCTGGATAGCCTCGTCCACTACGCCCTCCCGTGAAGGTAGTCGACCGACAGTATGCGCTGTTCCTCGATTCGTTGCACAAGCGACGATGGAACCGGCGCCCCTGATTCCTCAAGAGCCATTGCCTCGGATACCAGAGCCAGAAGGGGGCTAACGGTGCTGTTCCAGGTGCCCTTGTAGTCCTCGCCGTACCGGTCGGTGAGGCGTTCCACGGTTACGGCCCACTCATGCATGAAGGGGGTGCGCAGCTGCATCTCGATGGTCCGGCCGTGGTATTCCATGATG
>JAULZL010000441.1:0-9903 GCA_032117355.1 Candidatus Nanopelagicales bacterium | reverse complement strand
GTTGCCACGTTCGAGGGAACCTGCGCGTAGGAGTCAAATTGCATGCTGTAACTGGCACGCCCCTGGGTACGGCTGCGTAGATCTCCCACGTAGCCGAACATCTCGGACAGCGGCACCACTGCGCGAACGACCCGCGCTCCGGACCGCTCCTCCATGGCCTGGATTTGTCCGCGACGCGAGTTCAGGTCGCCGATGACATCGCCCATGAAGTCTTCAGGGGTGGTCACCTCAACGGCCATCATCGGCTCCAGCAGAACCGGCCCTGCCTTACGAGCAGCTTCCTTGAACGCCATGGAACCGGCAATCTTGAACGCAAGTTCCGAGGAGTCGACGTCGTGGTAGGCACCGTCCTGCAGGGTGACCGTGACGTCCACCATCGGGTAGCCGGCGAGGACGCCGTTCTCCATGGCTTCCTGGCAGCCGGCGTCAACCGACGGGATGTACTCCCGAGGGATACGACCACCCGTGACCTTGTTCTCGAAGACGTACCCGCCCGACTCGACGGTCGTGGGACCGAGATCGATGATGACACGGCCGAATTGACCAGACCCACCCGTCTGCTTCTTGTGGGTGTAGTCGATCTTCTCGACCTTCTTCGTGATCGTCTCCCGGTAGGCCACCTGCGGCTTGCCGACGTTTGCCTCGACCTTGAACTCGCGCTTCATTCGGTCGACCAAGACCTCAAGGTGCAACTCGCCCATCCCACCGATGATGGTCTGGCCCGTCTCCTCATCCGTACGGACGTGGAAGGTCGGGTCCTCCTCGGCAAGGCGCTGGATGGCGATGCCCAGCTTGTCCTGGTCTCCCTTGGACTTCGGCTCGATCGCAATATGAATAACGGGATCCGGGAAGGTCATGGACTCCAGGACAACCGGGTTGGCCGGATCACACAGGGTCTCCCCCGTCGTGGTGTCCTTGAGACCCATCACGGCAACGATGTCGCCGGCGCCCACCGAGTCAATCTCCTCACGCTTATTGGCGTGCATTCGGTAGATCTTCCCGATGCGCTCTTTGCGGTCCTTGACACTGTTGAAGACCTGCGTGCCGGTCTGCAACTTGCCTGAGTAAACGCGGACGTACGTGAGTTTGCCGAGATGCGGGTCCGTCATGATCTTGAAGGCAAGGGCCGCAAAGGGCTCGCTCTCCCTCGGCTGCCGCTCGATGATGACATCGGGATTGCCCGGCTTGTGACCCTCGATCGCGGTGATGTCCAGCGGGCAGGGGAGGTAGGCGACAACCGCATCAAGCATGGGCTGAACGCCCTTGTTCTTGAAAGCCGATCCAGTCAGCACCGGGGTGAGCTTGTAGGCGAGTGTCGCCCGGCGAATCCCAGCCTGAATCTCCTCGACCGAAAGCTCTTCGCCCTCGAGGAACTTCTCCATGACCGCATCGTCGGCCTCGGCCAGCGTCTCGAGAAGCTTCTCCCGGTATTCGGCAGCCTGATCAGCGAGGTCGGCGGGGATGTCTTCTTCTGCGTAGTCCTCACCCTTTTGGGTTTCCCCGCGCCAGGTGAGTGCACGCATGGTCACGAGGTCAACAACGCCGAGGAAATCGGACTCCGCACCAATGGGCAACTGGAGCACGAGCGGCGTCGCCCCAAGGCGAGACACGATCATGTCTACGCAGCGGAAGAAGTCAGCACCTGTGCGGTCCAACTTGTTGACGAAGCAGATGCGGGGCACGTTGTACTTGTCTGCCTGACGCCAGACCGTCTCGGACTGCGGCTCAACCCCGGCAACGCCATCGAAAACGGTGACGGCGCCATCGAGAACCCGCAGCGACCGCTCGACCTCAACCGTGAAGTCCACATGCCCGGGGGTGTCGATGATGTTGATGGTGTGATCTCTCCACTGACAGGTGGTCGCGGCGGAGGTAATCGTGATCCCCCGCTCTTGCTCCTGCTCCATCCAGTCCATCGTGGCAGCGCCTTCGTGGACTTCACCGATCTTGTAGTTGATACCCGTGTAGAACAGGATCCGCTCGGTGGTCGTGGTCTTGCCCGCGTCGATATGGGCCATGATCCCAATGTTTCGGACCTTGGCCAGATCGAGGCTCGTCTGGGTAGACACGCGATTTTCTCCGTTGCTTTCAGGGGGGACGGGTAACTGCTACCAGCGGTAGTGCGCGAAGGCCTTGTTGGACTCGGCCATCTTGTGGGTGTCCTCGCGCTTCTTCACAGCGGCGCCGAGGCCATTGGACGCATCGAGGAGTTCATTCATCAGCCGCTCGGTCATGGTCTTCTCGCGACGCTGACGCGAGTAGCCGATGAGCCAACGAAGCGCCAAGGTGGTGCTTCGCCCGGCCTTGACCTCAACGGGAACCTGATAGGTGGCTCCACCGACGCGGCGGGAGCGAACCTCAAGGGTTGGCTTGATGTTGTCCAGTGCGCGCTTGAGCGTCTGCACCGGATCAGTTCCCGTCTTCTCGCGGCATCCCTCAAGAGCCCCATACACGATGCGCTCAGCAGTCGAACGCTTCCCATCGAGGAGCACCTTGTTGATGAGCTGGGTGACGATCGGCGCCTGGTAGACGGGGTCGATGACGATCGGCCGCTTGGCGGCAGGGCCCTTACGAGGCATTAGCCCTTCTCCTTCTTCGCGCCGTAGCGGGAACGTGCTTGCTTGCGGTTCTTGACACCCTGGGTGTCGAGCGCACCGCGGATCACCTTGTAGCGAACGCCCGGGAGGTCACGAACGCGACCGCCGCGAACGAGCACGATTGAGTGCTCCTGCAGGTTGTGACCCACGCCAGGGATGTAGGCCGTTATCTCGATACCCGAGGTGAGTCGCACACGCGCCACCTTCCGCAGAGCCGAGTTCGGCTTCTTCGGGGTAGTCGTGTAGACGCGGGTACAAACCCCGCGGCGCTGCGGGCTGCCCTTAAGGGCTGGGGCCTTGGTCTTTGAGACCTTGTCCTGCCGACCCTTTCGGACCAACTGCTGGATCGTGGGCACGCGAACCCTTCCTCACTCGATGACGGTCTTACCGGTCCCCTAAGCCTCCGACCCACGCGGTCGGGCGTGTCGCGCTGCCCTAAGGCATTCACGAACGTCACTTCGCAGGAAGGACCCGATGCCGCCCGAAACAGCCCGAGGGCCCTGGACGAACCATGCGCTTCTCTTGGGGAAGCTGCGCACGACGGGATGCACCTGTGGGGACAGGCACGGCTACAGAATGTACCCGTGGTGGCCTGTCGAGTCAAAACGGCTGCCGGGGCACCACGGTGCGCCCGTGGCTAGGGCGCCCAGGATCAGGTTGAAACGGACAGGTCGCCACCCGCAGCGGCTATCAAGACCGCCACCAGGGCAACAACAGCGAAGAGCAGGATTAAGGCTGCCCAGAGACCGATGTTGATCCAGGACAAGATCTTGGCAGCCGTCGAGAGGCCTTGGCCCGCGATCGCCCCGTGGGCGGAGTTGATCTCACGATCAGCCTTCGCGGCAAAGACGAGGGCGATGATCGCCGGAACGACGGGGCAAACGGCCCATGAGACCACCGCCAGAATCAGGGCGATGATGGCGTTGCTGGATGTGGGCGGGCCGGTCTGCACCGCCGTTGGGACCGAGGGAGGCGGGGTTCCCATATCGACGCCCGGAGGCGGGGTCGCGGTCTGCTGGGGCCATGTCACGGGCGGAGCGATTACGTCGTTCTGCGGGTCCGCTTCGTCAGGCCGGGGGGTTGTCTCGCTCATGATGGTGCCCTTCCACGTCAATTCGATGTCAGCCGCTACGAAGAGCGTCTCTGTCACGCTAGTACATCGGGCTTCAAGAAGGGGGCCACGACTTCGGTCAAGTCTCCCCAGTGCACTCGCCCGATGAACGCTGGTCCGGGCCAAAAGCAAGGAGGGGCGCCCCTTGCGAGGCCGCCCCTCCTTGCCGGTGCTGAGAACTACGCGTTGTAACCCCGGTAGTCGAAGTCCTCAAGCGGCACGGCTGCACCACTGGAGGCACCGAAGGCGGTGTAGTCGAGATCGTCGTAGCTGGCGAAGGTTGCGTACATCGCCGCCTTGGCTTCCTCCGTGGGCTCGACCTTGATATTCCGGTAAACAGGCATACCCGTGCCAGCCGGGATGAGCTTGCCCAGGATGACGTTCTCCTTCAGACCAAGCAGTGGGTCACTCTTGGCGTGAATAGCCGCATCCGTGAGAACACGGGTGGTCTCCTGGAAGGAGGCCGCCGAGAGCCAGGATTCGGTCGCCAAGGATGCCTTGGTAATCCCCATGAGCTCGGGTCGTCCCGCCGCAGGCTGGCCGCCCTCCGTCACAACCTGGCGGTTGCGGTTCTCGAAGGTCGTGCGCTCGATCACGTCCCCGGTAAGGAAGTTCGAGTCACCATCATCGATGATCGTGACGCGCTTGAGCATCTGGCGGACGATGACCTCAATGTGCTTGTCGTGGATCGACACGCCCTGGGAGCGGTACACCTCCTGCACCTGCTCCACGAGATGAAGTTGGACGGCTCGCTGACCCAGGATGCGAAGCACCTGCTTGGGATCGACCGCACCCACCATGAGTTGCTGACCCACGGAGACGTGCTGGCCGTCCTCGACCAGGAGCCGGGAACGCTTCGAAACCGGGTAGGCCATCTCCTCCGACCCGTCATCCGGGACGACGATGATCTTGCGGGTCTTGTCCGTGTCATCGATGCGGATCCGACCGCTGACCTCAGTGATCGGCGCCACGCCCTTGGGGGTGCGCGCCTCGAAGAGCTCCACCACGCGCGGGAGACCGTGCGTGATGTCCTCACCTGCAACACCACCGGTGTGGAAGGTGCGCATTGTCAACTGGGTGCCGGGCTCGCCGATGGACTGGGCCGCGATGATGCCGATGGCCTCACCGACGTCGACCAGCTTGCCGGTCGCCATCGACTTGCCGTAGCACATCGCGCACGTGCCGACCTTGCTCTCGCACGTCAGAACGGAACGAATCCGGACTTCGCTGACGCCCTGGGTTACAAGTTCCTCGAGCCGAGGCGTCGTGAACTCCTCCCCTGCGGTCGCGACAACAGTTCCGTTGATCTCGATATCCCGCGACAGCACCCGGGATGCGATCGCCGTGTCCAGGTTGTCGAGCGGACGCAGGGAGCCATTGACCTCCTCAGCGATCGGGACCGCCGTTCCTCGCTCGGTGAAGCAATCCACCTCGCGAACGATGACGTCCTGGGATACGTCCACGAGTCGCCGAGTCAGATATCCCGAGTCGGCTGTCCGAAGTGCCGTATCGGCTAGTCCCTTACGGGCACCGTGCGTGGAGATGAAGTACTCCAAGACGGACAGGCCCTCGCGGAAGTTCGACTTGATCGGACGCGGGATGATCTCGCCCTTCGGGTTGGCCACCAGGCCTCGCATACCGGCAATCTGGCGAACCTGCATGAAGTTACCTCGTGCCCCGGAATCCACCATCATGTGAACCGGATTCGTCCGCGGGAAGTTCTCCTGCATGGCCCTGGCTACCTCGTCCGTGGCCCTCGTCCAAATCTCGATGAGCTCCTGACGACGCTCAGAATCCGTGATCAGGCCGCGCTCGTACTGCTTTTGGACCTTGTCCGCCTTCTCCTCCGCCAAGCCGAGGAGTTCAGCCTTGCGCGGTGGGGTGACCACGTCCGAGATCGAGATCGTTACCCCAGAACGGGTCGCCCAGTAGAAGCCGAGGGCCTTGAGCTTGTCGAGGGTCTCGGCAACCTCAACCTTGGGGTAAATCTCTGCAAGTCGGTTGACCGTCTGGCCAAGGACCCGCTTATCCACCTGAAGGTTCACAAATGGGTAGTCGGAGGGCAGCGCCTCATTGAAGATCGCGCGACCTAGGGTCGTCTTGATCATGAAGGGCTGACCGGGCTCCCAGCCCTCGGGAGCCTCAAAGTCCTCAGGCGGCAGACCGTCGGAGATCCGCACGGTGATCTCCGCCTGCCGCGACAGGTCGCGTGCATCGAAAGCCATCATCGCCTCGGCAACCGAGGAGAAGGCCCGTCCCTCGCCAAGCCCGCCCGGGTCAGACATGGTCAGCGAGTAGATCCCCAGCACCATGTCCTGGGTGGGAGTCGTGATGGGCCGGCCATTCGCCGGAGACAGGATGTTGTTGCTCGACAGCATGAGGATGCGGGCCTCGGCCTGGGCCTCCGCCGACAGGGGAAGATGCACGGCCATCTGGTCCCCGTCAAAGTCGGCGTTGAAGGCCGTGCACACGAGGGGGTGAATCTGAATGGCCTTGCCCTCGATCAACTGGGGCTCAAAAGCCTGAATGCCCAGTCGATGCAGGGTCGGTGCACGGTTCAGCAGGACGGGGTGCTCGGTGATGACCTCTTCGAGTACGTCCCACACCACGGGCCGCGACCGCTCGACCATTCGCTTTGCGCTCTTGATGTTCTGCGCGTGATTGAGATCCACCAAGCGCTTCATCACGAAGGGCTTGAACAGCTCCAGCGCCATCTGCTTGGGCAAACCACACTGGTGCAGTTTGAGCTGCGGTCCGACGACGATGACCGACCGACCGGAGTAGTCAACGCGCTTGCCCAGCAGGTTCTGGCGGAAGCGGCCCTGCTTGCCCTTGAGCATGTCGGAGAGGGACTTCAGGGCACGGTTGCCTGGGCCCGTCACGGGCCGACCACGGCGGCCGTTGTCGAACAGAGCGTCGACGGCTTCCTGCAGCATGCGCTTCTCGTTGTTGACAATGATCTCGGGCGCCCCGAGATCAAGCAGTCTCTTCAACCGGTTGTTGCGGTTGATGACTCGGCGATAGAGGTCATTCAGATCGGACGTCGCGAAGCGGCCGCCGTCAAGCTGCACCATCGGGCGCAGGTCCGGCGGAATGACCGGAACGGCGTCGAGGACCATCCCGCGCGGGCTGTTGGTCGTGCTCAGGAAGGCGGTCACGACCTTGAGTCGCTTCAGGGCGCGGGTCTTCTTCTGGCCCTTGCCCGTGTCGACGATCTCCCGCAGGGTCAGGGATTCGGCCTCGAGGTCGAAGGACTCAAGGCGCTTCTGGATGGCGGCGGCGCCCATCCCGCCGTCAAACCACCGGCCGTAGCGATCCCGCATTTCGCGGAAGAGCAGTTCGTCTCCCTCGAGATCCTGGACCTTGAGCGTCCGGAAGCGATCAAAGATGCGATCTAGGCGCTCGATATCCGCATCAGCCCGACGACGGATGGCCGCCATCTCGCGCTCACCGGACTCCCGGACCTTGCGGCGGACATCCGACTTGGCGCCCTCAGCCTCAAGTTCGGCGAGGTCAGTCTCCAACTTCTTGGCCCGCGTCTCGATGTCGGAGTCGCGGCGATTGGCGATCTGCTTCTTCTCGACACCCAGTTGACTCTCCAGGGAGGGCAGGGACTCGTGGCGACCCTCAACATCTACCCACGTGATCATGTAGGCGGCGAAGTAGATGACCTTCTCGAGATCCTTCGGCGCGAGGTCGAGCAAGTAGCCCAGACGACTCGGCACACCCTTGAAGTACCAGATGTGCGTGACCGGTGCTGCGAGCTCGATATGACCCATCCGCTCACGGCGGACCTTCGCTCGCGTTACCTCCACGCCGCAGCGCTCGCAGATAATGCCCTTGAACCGGACCCGCTTGTACTTGCCGCAGTAGCACTCCCAGTCACGAGTCGGCCCGAAGATCTTCTCGCAGAACAGCCCATCCTTCTCCGGCTTGAGCGTGCGGTAGTTGATGGTCTCGGGCTTCTTCACCTCCCCAAAGGACCAGGTGCGAATGTCCTCAGCGGTGGCAAGGCCGATACGCAGTTCATCGAAGAAGTTGACGTCTAGCACGTGTGATGTCCTTCGTTCGTTTCGTTCGTCTGGTGGCTAGGTGCTCTATCGGTTCTAGAGCTCGTCGACGCTGCTGGGCTCCCTGCGCGACAGGTCGATGCCGAGTTCCTCGGCGGCCCGGAAGATGTCCTCATCCGAGTCACGCATCTCGATCGCCTGACCATCACTGGACAGGACCTCGACGTTCAGGCACAGGGATTGCATCTCCTTCACGAGGACCTTGAAGGACTCGGGAATTCCCGGTTCGGGAATGTTCTCGCCCTTCACGATTGCCTCGTAGACCTTGACGCGACCTAGGACGTCGTCGGACTTGATGGTCAGGAGCTCCTGCAGGGCATATGCGGCTCCGTAGGCCTCAAGCGCCCAGACCTCCATTTCGCCGAATCGCTGGCCACCGAACTGGGCCTTGCCGCCCAGCGGCTGCTGGGTGATCATCGAGTACGGGCCCGTGGAACGAGCATGGATCTTGTCGTCGACAAGGTGCAGGAGCTTCAGGATGTAGATGTACCCCACCGTGACGCGGCCCGGGTACGGCTCACCGCTTCTGCCGTCGAACAGGTTTGCCTTGCCGTCTGCACCGACGAGTCCGAACCCGTCATCCGTCGGCAGCGTGGATTCCAGGACCAGCGCCAGCTCGTCCTCCCTCGCCCCGTCGAAGACCGGAGTGGCAACCTTCGTGCGACGCGGTGCCTCGCGGACGGCCTCGGGCAGGTGCTTGGCCCGGGGGTCCTTCGGGTCGACCTTCCAGCCGGCAGAGGCTGCCCAACCAAGATGGGTCTCCAAGATCTGCCCGACGTTCATTCGACCAGGAACACCCAGTGGGTTGAGGACGACGTCAACAGGGGTGCCGTCCTCGAGGAATGGCATGTCCTCCGCGGGCAGGATCTTGGCGATGACACCCTTGTTGCCGTGGCGGCCGGCGAGCTTGTCACCCTCCGTAATCTTGCGCTTTTGGGCGATGTAGACGCGGACCAGGCGATTGACACCGGGCGGCAACTCATCGCCTTCATCAGCGTCGAAGACCCGGATGTCGATGACCTTGCCGGACTCGCCATGGGGAACCTTCAACGAGGTGTCGCGGACCTCACGGGCCTTCTCGCCGAAGATGGCACGCAGGAGGCGCTCTTCCGGTGTGAGCTCGGTCTCGCCCTTGGGCGTGACCTTGCCGACCAGAACGTCACCGGGCACTACATCCGCGCCGATGCGGATGATCCCTCGCTCGTCAAGATCGGCGAGCACCTCCTCGGCGACATTCGGAATATCCCGGGTGATCTCCTCAGGGCCCAGCTTGGTGTCCCGAGCGTCGACCTCATGCTCCTCGATATGGATCGAGGAGAGCACGTCGTCCTGCACCAGTCGCTGGTTCAGGATGATCGCGTCCTCGTAGTTGTGCCCCTCCCAGGACATAAAGGCGACGAGCAGGTTCTTGCCCAGCGCCATCTCACCGAGCTCGGTCGACGGGCCGTCGGCAAGTACCTGCCGCGCCTGAACCCGCTCCCCTTCGGAGACAATGGGCCGCTGGTTGAAGCACGTGCCCTGATTTGAGCGATGGAACTTCTCCAGGCGGTACGTGCGGTACTCCCCACCGTCCTCCATCACTGTGACGGAATCGGCGGACACCTCCGTGACCACACCTGATTCAAGGGCGGTCACGACATCTGCAGCGTCATAGGCGGCACGGAACTCCATTCCGGTGCCGACAAGTGGGGCCTCCGCACGGAGCAGGGGCACGGCCTGACGCTGCATATTTGAGCCCATGAGGGCGCGGTTGGCGTCGTCATGCTCCAGGAACGGGATCATGGCGGTCGCCACAGACCACAGCTGACGAGGCGAAACGTCCATGTAATCGACGTCCTTGGGCAGGATGTAATCCACCTCGCCGCCCTTGCGACGAACCAGGACGCGCGGATCGAGCATCTTGCCGTTCTCGTCGATGGTCGTATTCGCCTGGGCGACCACGTGTAGGTCTTCTTCATCGGCCGTCAGGTAGTCGATGTCATCGGTCACCCGGCCGTCTACGACCTTCCGGTAGGGCGTCTCGACGAAGCCGAAGGCATTGACGCGACCGTAGGTCGAGAGCGACCCGATGAGGCCAATGTTGGGGCCTTCCGGGGTTTCAATCGGGCAAATCCGACCGTAGTGC
>JAULZL010000440.1:0-1667 GCA_032117355.1 Candidatus Nanopelagicales bacterium | reverse complement strand
ATGGTCCTCGCGTTCCAGACCGACACCACGCGCGTGGCCACGTTCGTCCTGGCGAACGAGGGCTCCAACCGCTCGTATCCGTTCATCGGCGTGCGCGACGGCCACCACAGCATCTCGCACCACGGCCACGACCCCGTGAAGCTGTCGAAGATCCAAGACATCAACGTCTTCCACGCCACGCACTTCGCGTATCTCCTCGAGCGCCTCAAGTCCGTGAAGGAAGGCGACGGCAATCTGCTCGACCATTCCATGATCGTCTACGGCTCCGGCAACGGCGACGGCGACCGTCATAACCATGACGACCTGCCGATCATCCTCGCCGGCAAGGGCTGCGGCACGATCCGCCAGGGCCGTCACGTCGTCTACCCCAAGGAGACCCCGCTGAACAATCTCTGGGTCAGCATGCTCAACCGCATGGACATCCGCGACGTCCAGCTCGGCGACAGCACCGGTGAGTTGAAGAAACTGAGCTGAGCTCAATTTCTTCAACTCAGAGTATCGAGTCTGGAGTATCGAGTATCGGGGGTGTGCAGCCTCTAAGGTAGGGCTGACCACCCTTGGTCAGCCGTTTGCCGTGGGTAGGGTCGGGACCGCGTCACGACATAGCATGCCTCGCTGCCGTTCCCAACCGCCAACCGCTAACCGCCAATACCTGACATGGGTAGGGTCGGGACCGCGTCACGACATAGCATGCCTCGCTGCCGTTCCCAACCGCCAACCGCTAACCGCCAACACCTCGCGGCTCCGCCGCGCCGGGTAGGGATGACCGGCCCGGTCATCCGCGGGCGCGCGGGCCGCGCGCCCCTACCTTTAATCCCATCCCCAAGGGAGACCAGAAACCGGAATGCTACCTGCGGACATCGTCCCTTCGGGTGACAGGTGACGACCATCAGGGCCTCAGCCATTCGGGACTCAGCCGTTCAGCCTTCGGCCGCCAGCTCCAGGTTCCCGCAGCCGATGGCCGAGAAGCCGACACCTGAGGCGCCGAGTCCCGTGGCCGTCACCCGCCACCCGGAATCATCCCCGATACTCAATACTCGATACTCTATACTCCGATCTGAGCGCGCCTTGCGCGCGCTCAGATCAACCCCGCTTCTTCGGCGATGGTATCGAACTTGTGCTCCAGGAGGTCCAGTTTGACCTGCAGGTCCGTGACCTTCCTCGACAGTTCTTCGTTCTGGACGATGAGCTGCTGGAGGAGGGAAAGGATCTGTTCGTTGGAAGTGTTATTGTTCACGTTTGTGATGCATGGTGGCGTGCTAGGCAGTCATTCCGACGCCGGCACGCAGGCGAAGGAAAGGCGCGGATTTCCCCTGGAGGGGCGGGAGAGCAGCCGGAAGGCCTGATTTTAAAAGCGCGAAAGACTCCCCGGGATCAGCGTGAGCTGAACCTGCATGGATAGTGTATTCGCATTCTTAAGGACACGCCCACGACTCTGCATCCCTCTCCCCCCGTGTCAAGGTAGGGACAGTACCACGTGCTGTCCTAGGTCTGTCTCAGGTAGGGTCGGCACTGCGTGCCGACCTAGTCTTGTCTTGGGTAGGGATGACCGGCCCGGTCATCCTCGGGCGCGCGGGCCGCCCGCCCCTACCATTAACCCCATCCCCAAGGGAAACCGGAAACCGGAATATTACCTGCGGACATTACGCCCATCTTCAGGTCCCAGG
>JAULZL010000439.1:0-3807 GCA_032117355.1 Candidatus Nanopelagicales bacterium | reverse complement strand
TCGAGGGACTGTCCAGGCGTCATCGGCGTAGCCGGGACGTTCGGGTTCTTCGGGTTCGGTATGGGATCGAGATTCCCCACCAACCTTGTCGGGCTGGGGCTACTCACGGGCGGTGCCGGGATGGACGACTCTTCCGACACCGGCGGCACGGGCGTTGCTGGCGCCGCAGTCACGGTAAATACGCCGTTCACATACGTGTCGATCGCGTAGCCGGTAGCCGACGCTCCGGTGCACTTCACGACGTACGTGCCCACTGGGGTCGTGTCGTTTAGGGCTACCGGATTCATCCCCGAGCCGTCGTAGGTACTGCACGTGGGGGCGGTGGTGAGCGCGACGGTCCTGCTGGGGTCAGCCACTTCGGTTGCCACCGCGGCACTCAGGGTCGGCGGGGTGCGGCCGAAGGACATCGTGCCGCTGGGCGCCGTGAGCTTGATGGGAGTCCCTGCTGGGGTTATCGAGAGGTCCCAGACGGCTGCGCTCACCTTGTAGTACCCAGAACCAGCCGTGAAGCCGAACTTGAAGGTCGAAGCGTTGGCCAACTCAGTCGGCAAAGGCACTTCGAGAACCGGAGTGCTCTGAGTGACTCCCACTGAACCGAAGTAGACCTTCACTTTCGCGTTGGCGACCGAGTCATCCTCGACGAGGATTCTGACCTGCTTTTGACCTCCCGCCCTCGTCGATCCACTGAAGTAGCTAGCGTTGGACACCCCACCTAGGTAGCAGTAGCCGGAGTTGCCATTCCCCGGGCCCCTGACCACGATGGATGAGCGACTCGCCCCCGGACCAGCATTGCCGGGGGCTTGGCAACTTGAGGTGGGCTGGGAGAAGTTCTCCCACTTGTCAAAGCCGACACCAAGTAGCGCCCCCGGAAGACCAGAGGAACTGCCATCAGCGGAATACCCCAAGGCGCCGCCCGCGGCACCGGGCGTGTCGTTGCTGTTGGATCCATCCTTCAAGAAGAAGACCAACCCATCAGCAGGATTGACGTCATCCCACAGGGCCATTTTGAAACTTATGTCCAGCCCCGCACTCGCTGGTTGCGCAACTCGATAGATGAATGAGGCTGCCTGAGTCTTGTCCGAATCAGCGAGATCTCGAATCAATCGAAGGGCCCCGCTGCCCGCCGTATCCGGCACTCCCATATCCGTGCACCCATCGATCGACCCACTGCCAAGAGCCAAGGGGCTACCTGTGCTCCTTGACGTCAGACACGGAGGCGAAAGTGCGTCGTTCACCATGATCCATGAGGCCGTTTCGGTGTAGGAAGCCGACCAGTTGGCCGGGTTGGTCAAAGTCGTTCCAGTGAAGGATTCCGAGAAGTTGACTGGGGCTCCCACGGCAGTGTCAGTCGAGTTTGTGGCCATCGGGACGAGAACCGATCCGGCAACCGCCAAGCAAACGGTGACCGCGACTACGGCCATGGTTCGTCCGGCGCGAGACCCTGCCTCGCGCGCGTAGCTCCCCCGAGTCGCAAGGTGCGATGACTCACGTGAACCCCGACCAGGCATACATCCTCCAAAGCAACAGTTGCCTTGATATTGACGGATGCTTTTTATTCTGTCAATGTGGAAAGCAGGACGTGTTTTTCCTTTCCTTGGCGCCTATACTTCCGCGGTGTCCGTCCTGAATGAAGGTCGCCGCCTAGGGCGAGTGCAGGAACGGGTCCTGAACAACGACGAGCGGGTTCTCGACGCAGCCGTCACGCTTATTGATGAAGCGGGATGGGGTGGATTCCACCCGGCTGGCGTTGCGTCGACTGCGGGGCTTTCCAAGCGCGCGGTGCTCGAGCGGGCTCCGGACCGTGACACCCTGGCCGCCGCCACATGGCAGCGCAGGGCCTGGCCCGCACTTGAGGAGGCCCTTACGGCCGTCCTGGACGCAGGGGGAGCAGGCACCTCGCCCGAAGACGCGGCCAGCCCTGGGGCACGGGCCTCCAGCCCTGCCCTGCAGGAAGCCCTAGAGCCGCTGCTGCGCCCCAGCCCAGCATTGGCAGTTGCCACCGAACTGAGCCTCATCACCCAGTATCAGACCGGTCTCCAGTCAGCCGTTCAGGAGACCCTCGGCACACGCACCCGAGACTGGCTAGGCGGCGAACAGCGCGGTGACTCAGGGACGCTGATGGGTCAACGCGGATTCCTTCTCGCACTTTCGGGCGGCCTGCTGATGGTTGCACTCAGGCGTCGACATATGCCCGTTCCTGTTCTCGATGGTTACCTGGACCGCCTCGCAAAAGCGCTGCGTGCAGCACCTGCCCCCGTGGGCCTGCCTGCAGACGATGCCGCGCATATGGATGGAGCCCCCCCGTTCAATACCGGCGAACAAAGCCTTGATCGCCTGCTGCAGTCCACCTTGGTCCTCGTCGGCGAGCGTGGATTCGACGACGCCAGCATCGACGCGATCTGCCGCTCCGCCGGAGTCTCCCAGGGGTTCGTCTTTGGTCGATACGCCAGCAAGCTCGAACTGTTCGGCGACGCGGCTCGACGGCAGCAGTCCCAGGCGTACGCCACGAATAACGCATTCATCGCCGACCTAGCCGAGCGCTACGGCCCGGGAATTGCTGAGGCGGTCATCCTGCGCGAACTGCAGCGACCAGGGCGGTTGCCTCAGAACACGATCTTTTTGGAGCAGGTGCGGATGGCTTGGCACAACGCCGATCTGCGCGCCGCCCAGGAGGCCGAGGTCGAGGCGGCCTTCGCTCACGAGCCCAAGCCGCGCACCCGAGACGAGCGTGACGCCGCCTACGCGCACCATCACACGGAGGCTGCTGTCGGCCTGGGTGCATCTCTACTGCCGTTGATCTATCCCGAGGCTCACCTGCTCCCTTATGACGTCGTAACCGTCCCCCTACTCGGCTAGCTCGTCAACCGACACAGCCAAAGCAGGTTCGCGGTTGGGCCAACCTCAACTGTCGGACGTCCCACCCGTGAACGAGCGGAGGGCTACAGCCCAATCACTTCCGCACCTGCGGCTTGGGCCCCGCGCGCGAGACGTCTATCGCGGGTAGCCAAGACGGCGCCATGCTCGACAGCAACAGCGAGGTAGGTGGCGTCGTAGCCAGTGATGTCGTGACGAAGGGCAAGCAGAATCACGTTGCGTGTCTCGCACCGCACCAGAGACGTAGGGATCGCCAGCATCAGGTCGATGGCCCGCCCGGAATCTTCGGGCCGCAATCGCTTCCGGCGCACGAGGTTCACGATGGCGTTCGCGCACTCATCGACGAAGAGCGTCGGAGCGATAACGTCGGGGCCGTCAACGGCGGACAAGAGGTCGTCCCCCTCCTCCAGGCTTGCGTCGATCGCATAGGACGCATCCACCACGATCACGAATGCCCCCGCTGTCGATCCTCGCGAACCATGGCCACGATCTCGTCGGTCGTAGGCGGCTTGCCAACCAACCCGTCGTGAACTCGAGCCTTGGCAGCCCGCAGTCGCTGGCGGCGCAAGGCATTCGGGTCCGAGTCATCGTCGAGCCGCCCGCCCGCGGCGGTCACCGGGACAATCCGCGCGACTGGCTTCCCGTGCCGGGTAATCAGGACTTCCTCCAACGTCTCCTCGACGGTAGACAGCAACCTGGGCAACTGAGTCTTGGCCTCGTAAACACCGACGTGGATCGTCACATCGAAATTCTAGTCTGATTGGGAGCGCTAGAAAGATCAGAAAAGATGCATCCCCAACCGGTCGCGGAGGACCAGCCGAACGAGAGCACCACTTCCTGGTCTCAGGACGAGTGGGCGGATTCTGGGCTCAAGCACACGCGCCATCCGATGCGCACAAGGCAGGAAACGGCCACAACAAAATGGGGGCCGAG
>JAULZL010000438.1:0-3244 GCA_032117355.1 Candidatus Nanopelagicales bacterium | reverse complement strand
ATCGAGATCCCCGACGAGGAGCCGGCCGCCGACGAGGATCAGGTCGAGAAGTTCCGGGAGTTCCTCGACCAGGTGTCGCCGGAGGATTTCGGCTGACTCAGGGGGCGGGTGGAACCTCAGGATGAGGTTGAGACTTTGCTCCACGACACGCCGCAGACCACGTTTGACCCACCCGTCACACCTGCCTAACGTCGGCACCGCACCAGTCGGGTGCGTGATGCAAGGAGGAACCGGTGACCCCCACAGGGTTCGACGCGAGCGCGACTGGTCCGACCGTTGACGACGCGGCCGCCCGAGCGCAGGCACAGGGGGTCCTGTTCGACGAGTCGACGCTGCGGCCGCTGCCGGCAGACATCGGCTACCGCGGGCCGGTCGCCTGCGCCGCAGCCGGCATCACGTACCGGCAGCTGGACTACTGGGCGCGGACGGGCCTGGTGACGCCGTCGGTCAGGGGAGCGGCTGGATCCGGCACCCAGCGTCTCTACGGCTTCCGCGACATCCTCGTCCTGCGCATCGTCAAGCGCCTGATCGATACCGGGGTCTCGCTGCCCAATATTCGCGCCGCGGTCGATTACCTGGCAGCCCGCGAAGGTGAGGACCTCGCCAGAATCACCCTGATGAGTGATGGAGCGACCATCTATGAATGCCGCAGCGCTGACGAGGTTGTCGATCTCGTCAGAGGCGGCCAGGGAGTCTTCGGCATTGCGGTCGGCAGCGTCTGGCGCGAGGTAGAAGGAACACTGGCCACCCTGCCAGGGGAGCGGCCGAGCGGCGATGCCGTCCTGCCACAGGCCGCCGACGACGAACTCGCCGCACGTCGCGCCCGCCGCATCGCTGGCTGACCTCGCCAGTCGCGGGTAGTCTTTGGCTGCCGATATACCCCGTGCGGGAGAGTCCGCGAGCCAGCCAGGCCGTGGCGCCGAAGGAGCAATCCTCCCCGAGAACCTCTCAGGCACCCGGACCGCATGGGGGAGGCACCTCTGGAAGGAGGGGTCCTAGACCCCCACCGACGGTGAAACTCGTGGGCTGCAACCCGCGGGGAAGCTCTCAGGTCGCGAGGATCGCGGGCAACAGAGGGGGAGAGGGCGCAGCAGCGCCCGAATGCCCCATGCGCCCATGCGCCCGACGACGAAGGCCCGACATGACGGATCCCATTGCTGACCGCTATCCCTCAACCGCCTTTCAGGACCGGCACATCGGACCGGATGACGCGGCCATTCGCCACATGCTCCAAGCAGTCGGCTACGACAGCCTGGATTCGCTGAGCAACGCTGTTGTTCCCGAGGTCATTCGCTGGGTGGACGGCCTACAGACGCCATCGGCGATCGACGAACGTCAGGCCCGAACTGAGATGCTCCAGATCGCAGCCCGGAACACCTCGATGGTCAGCATGATTGGCCTGGGGTACAGCGACACCGAGACTCCGGCGGTCATCCGACGCAACATCATCGAGAACCCCGCCTGGTACACGGCGTACACGCCGTATCAGCCGGAAATTGCCCAGGGTCGGCTCGAAGCCCTGCTCAACTTCCAGACCATGGTTGAGGACCTCACGGCCCTGCCCATCGCTGGATCCTCCCTCCTCGACGAGCCAACTGCTGCTGCAGAGGCCATGGGGCTGGCACTGCGCACGGTTCCCTCGGGCGGGCACCGCATCCTGGTCGATGCCGATACCCACCCGCAGACCCTGGCCGTCCTTGCCACCAGGGCTGAGCCCATTGGGGCCGAGATCCACGTGGTGGACCTCAACGAACCACTTCCAGAGGGCCCATACGCGGCGGTCCTGATCAGTTACCCCGGTACATCCGGGCGCCTGTGGAATCCGGCGGATGTCGTTGCCGCCGCCCATGCCGCAGGAGCCCTGGCCGTGGTCATCACCGATCTGCTCGCACTGACCATGCTGACCCCACCGGGGGAGTTGGGCGCGGACATCGCGGTCGGCTCCGCCCAGCGCTTCGGGGTGCCGTTTGGCTTCGGTGGCCCGCACGCTGGCTTCATGTCGGTTCGGGCCGGCCTCGAGCGCAGCCTGCCCGGCCGACTGGTGGGAGTCAGCGTTGACGCGGACGGCCAGCCCGCCTACCGACTAGCGCTCCAGACCCGTGAGCAGCACATTCGCCGGGAGAAGGCCACCAGCAATATCTGCACTGCCCAGGTTCTGCTTGCGGTCGTCGCGTCCATGTACGCGGTCTACCACGGGCCAGCGGGGTTGAAACGAATCGCCGAGCGCACCCATCGCTATGCGGCCGTCCTTGCTGCCGGCCTGCGATCAGCTGGCGCCGACCTGGCTCACGCGGCCTACTTCGACACTGTCCGGGTACACGTTCCGGGGCAGGCTCACGAGGTAGTGCGAGCCGCCCGCAATCTGGGCATCAACCTACGACTCGTTGACGAGGACACCGTGTCCGCGTCCACCGATGAGGTCACGACAGCCGACCACATTGCGGCCGTCTGGCGCGCCTGCTCAATCGTGTACCCGCAGGCCGCACAACTCGAGGTTGCTGTCGTCGACAGCGAACTCGTCGATGAGTCGATCCCGGCCGTGGTGCGAAGGACGTCGCCGTACCTCTCTCACCCGGTGTTCGCTCGGCACCAGAACGAGACGTCGATGCTCCGCTACCTACGCCGACTCGCCGATCGGGACGTGGCCCTGGATCGCTCGATGATTCCCCTGGGCTCCTGCACGATGAAACTCAATGCCACCACCGAGATGGAGCCGATAACCTGGGCTGGCTTCGCCGGCATCCATCCGTTCGCTCCGCTGGATCAGGCAGCGGGCTACCTGGAGCTCATCACGTCCCTGGAATCCTGGCTGTGCGACATCACTGGTTACGCAGCAGTTTCCCTCCAGCCCAATGCCGGGTCGCAGGGGGAATTCGCCGGCCTGCTAGCCATCCGTGGCTATCACCGGGCGCGTGGCCAGGGCCAGCGCAATGTCTGCCTGATCCCCAGTAGCGCACATGGAACGAATGCGGCCAGTGCCGTGATGGCCGGCATGCGAGTCGTGGTCGTGGCCTGCGATGCGGAGGGCAACGTCGATGTCGATGACCTGACCGCGAAGATCACAGCAAACGCTGACGACCTTGCAGCCCTGATGATCACCTACCCGAGCACCCACGGAGTGTTTGAGGAGTCCGTCAGCCACATCTGCGCCCTCGTGCACGAGGCCGGGGGACAGGTCTACGTGGACGGCGCGAATCTCAACGCCCTGGTCGGCTTGGCCAAGCCAGGTGTGTTTGGAGCGGAT
>JAULZL010000437.1:0-3254 GCA_032117355.1 Candidatus Nanopelagicales bacterium | reverse complement strand
GGAGCCAGTCTCGATGGCTCAGCTTCGCACGTGGGTGGACGAGGAGGACGCCCCTGCGCTGCTGGGTGCCCTACGGATGAAGGCGGTGCGCCCGGGCGACGCGATGCTGGTCCCGGCCGGGCTGCCGCACTCCGTGCCCACGGGTGTCTTCGTCCTGGAGTTGCAGGAGCCGACAGACCTGTCGATCCTGCTTGAGTGGGGCGAGTTCGCGGTCGACGGCAAGCGTGACGGGCATCTTGGACTTGGCTTCGAAGTGGCCCTGGGTGCGGTAGACCGGACGTCGCTGAGCGCCGCTGACCTTGATGAGCTGACCCTGTCGCGGGAGCAGATCCAGGCGGCAGGTTTTCGAACCGCGCTGCCCGAGCAGGCGAATCCCTACTTCCGTCTGCATCGCATCGAGCCGGCTGGTTCGGCCGTTTCGGTCGAGGCTGGCTTCGGGGTGTTGCTCGTTCTTCAGGGCGAGGGTGCGCTGGCAACGGATACCGGAACGATCACCGTCCGACGTGGTGACGCGGCCGTCATTCCGTACGCGGCGGGAGACTGGACCGTCGACGGAGAGGTCGTCGCCATGGCCTGCCGTCCCCCTGCACCGGATGCGCCTGCTGGCGCCGCCTGAGCCGTGAATCAGTCGAAGGGGTAGCGAACTGACGTCAACTCCTCGCTGACCTGCCAGAGCCGCTGAGCGTCCGCTGCTGACTGAGCGGCTGCGCTGCGACCGACCAGCCGTGGATGTCCGCGCTGCTCGAGGAAACCGTCCGGTCCGATGTATGACCCACCGGGCAGGCCGGGGGCCGTTGCTGCGAACAGGGTCGGCAAGGCACCCATCTGCGCGGGCTGGGCCATGATCCTGTTGGTCACGCCGGTGAGCCGTGCCTCCAGAGACCGTCCGCGCATGGCGGGCCCGGCGGACTGCAGGTTGGTGTTCGCGTATCCGGGATGGGCGGCAAGGGCGAGGATCGACCAGCCGGACTCGTCGATCCGCCGCTGCAATTCACTGGTGAAGAGCAGGTTCGCCAACTTGCTCTGTCCGTAGGCACCCCAGGTTCGGTAACGACGTTCGCCCATCAGGTCATCCCAGTTCATCTTGCCCATGCGGTGGGCCTGTGAGGACACCGTGACGACCCGGGATCCGGGTACCGCGACCAGGGCCGGCATGAGCAGGCCGGTGAGTGCGAAGTGACCGAGGTGGTTGGTGCCCAGCTGCGTCTCAAACCCATCCACAGTTTCGCGGCGGGGGATTGCCATGATTCCGGCGTTGTTGACCAACAGGTCGAGTCCGGCCGGGTTGCCCGCTGACCAACGCTCGCTGAAGTCGCGCACTGACGCGAGATCGGCAAGATCAAGCGCCTCCACGGTGATGTCACCGGTGAGGGTGGCAGCTGCGGACGAGCCCTTGCCAACGTCTCGAACCGCCATGGTCACGGATGCACCATGCTCGGCGAGTGCCTTCGTCGTCCACCAGCCCAGACCGGAGTTCGCTCCGGTAACGATTGCTCGCCGACCGGCAAGGTTCGGCATGTCATTCTCGTTCCACTTCATGGGGCGAGAGGTTGTCGACGCGGGTGAGGTCATGGGAGCAGTCTGCACCCCACGGTGGGCTCGTGCAGCCCCCGCGGGTACCGCAAGGCATGACGATTTCTGTCGTCCGCTGTCCTTGTGTACGCTTGCGGGGCTTTAGGCCCCAATAGCTCAGTCGGCAGAGCGTCTCCATGGTAAGGAGAAGGTCTACGGTTCGATTCCGTATTGGGGCTCGGCTGGCGTCACGTGCACCCGCACGAGGCGCTGCAGGGCGGGGTAGCTCAGTCTGGTAGAGCAAGCGGCTCATAATCGCTGTGTCGCCGGTTCAAGTCCGGCCTCCGCTACTCCGGCAGGAGTGGGTGTCAGAAGTCGTACGTCCGTACGGCAATAAGGAAGAGGAAGTCCAGTGGCCAAGGCGACCGATGTTCGTCCGAAGATCACGATGGCGTGCGAAGACTGCAAGCATCGCAACTACATCACCAAGAAGAATCGTCGCAATGACCCGGACCGGCTTGAGGCGAAGAAGTTCTGCCCGAACTGCAACAAGCACACCGTGCACAAGGAAACCCGCTAGCGGAGGCTGAGCCGACGATGGCGCTCAACCCGGCCTTCATCGGACGCGTCTACCCGGCCACAGGCACCTACCTCGTCGGCCGGGAGAAGATCCGTGAGTTTGCGTCCGCGATCGGGGATTCCAACCCCGCCTACCGAGACGTCGACGCGGCGGTTGCCCTCGGCCACGCCGACGTCGTTGCACCGCCAACATTCGCGATCGTGCTTTCGATGAAGGCGATGGAGTCGGTCGTCTTCGACCCCGAACTGGGCTTGGACTATTCGCGAGTTGTCCACGGTGAGCAGTCCTTTTCGTACGCGCGACCGATCGTTGCCGGTGATGAACTGGCCGTGACCACTCTCATCGAGGGAATCCGTTCCGTCGCAGGCAACGACATGATCACCACCAAGGCGACAATTTCCTCCGTGACGGGTGACTTGGTCTGCACTGCAACCTCGGTCATCGTCTCGCGAGGGGCGGACTCCTGATGGGTGCCGCGATCCGGTTTGACGAGGTAGCCGTCGGCACTGCACTGCCGTCGGCCACGTTTCAACTTCGCCGAGTCGATCTCATTCGCTACGCCGGAGCATCCGGGGATTTCAACATCATCCATTGGAATGAGCGCTTCGCGACCTCGGTCGGCCTGCCCAATGTGATTGCCCACGGAATGCTCACGATGGCTGAGGCAATCCGCGTCGTCACCGATTGGGTCGGGGATCCGGCGGCAGTGGTGGAGTACGGCGTGCGATTCACCCGACCGGTCGTCGTACCGGACGATGAAGTCGGAGCGACGCTCGATGTCGCCGCGGCGGTGACCGAACTTCTCGATGGCGGGCGAGTCAAGGTCGCGATCACGGCTTCCTGCTCGAACCAAACGGTGCTGGGTAGGGCCACGGCAATCGTCCAGTTGAGCTGATGTCAGCGCCTGAGAACGTCCGACTGCTCGCTGACGAGCGCGCCGCAGCGAGAGCAGCGAAGGATTGGGCGGCTTCCGACTCGCTGCGCGAGCAGATTGCCTCGTTGGGGTGGATCGTCAAGGACGGCCCGGATGGCTACGAATTGGCTCCCAAGCCCGCATACGAGGTGTGCGCAACCCTGGCTGACCTGAAAGCTCCGCCGACGCCCCCTGCTTCCCGCTGCGGGGTAGCCCTGCTGGTTGATGGATGGCCAGAAGACCTGCGTC
>JAULZL010000436.1:0-3924 GCA_032117355.1 Candidatus Nanopelagicales bacterium | reverse complement strand
TGCCGCGTGGCGTGCCGGCCAACGCGGGCACGTATGTCCGCTTCGACCACGACGCGATGATCGGGATCCTGTGCCTGGAGGCCCATCGAGCCGGGGCCGTCGTGGTGGGTGAAGATCTCGGCACCGTTGAATCGTGGGTGCAGGACGTGCTGCGCGAGCGCGGAATCCTGGGGACGAGCATCCTTTGGTTCGAGACTCGGGAAAATGGCTCCGTCAAGCGTCCGCATGAGTGGCGCCGCGATGTACTCGCGAGCGTCACCGTCCACGACCTGCCCCCGACGGCCGGCTACCTGCGCGAGGAGCACGTGCGCATCCGGGGCGAGCTGAGCCTGCTCACCCGGCCGGTTTCGGAGGAGCGGGCTGCTGCTGCGCGGGAGCGGCAGGCCTGGACGGACATCGCGCGCAGCCTGGATCTGCTCGACCTACAGGCCGACACCACCACCCAGGCGGGCCTGGACGCCCTTGCGATTGCATTGCATCGGGTTGCCGCGACATCCCCCGCGAGGCTGATCGGCATCGGCCTGCCGGATGTGGTGGGAGATCGGCGCGCCCAGAACCAGCCGGGGACGGACCAGGAGTACCCAAACTGGCGGGTCCCCATGACGGACGCTGACGGCAAGCCCGTCCTACTCGAGGACATCATGGCCAAGCCGCCGCTCCTTTTGGCCATCGTGAACGCCGTTCGCGGACGGTCCGGTTCGGACGGCCCATTAGGCTTCGCGTCGTGAACGTTGGCGAAGCCCTCCTTATCTTCCTTGGCATCCCGATTGGATTCGGTGCCCTCGTGTACGTGCTGGTGGCGGCCGGCTCCTGGACGCGGAGCGGGCGGGTCGGCGATGTTGCCCGGGCGACCGGGGTTGACGGCCCGCTTTTCATGACGAGTTCCGCCTCAGCCCCGGATCCCAGCATCCTGCCGGCCGAGATCGGGACGGCAAGCGTGAACGTAACAGGAGGCGGAGCTCATGGACGCTGGTAGCACCACGGTGGCACGTGCGTTCTCTGCTTCCCAGCAGGCTGATCTGCAGCGCACCCTTGAGCAGGCGCGCGACATTTGCGGCCTGTGCTTTGGGCTCCTTATTGGTCCGCTCGCCAACGGCCGAGAGTCGGCTATCGCTGCTCATGCCCAGTTGCCGGACGCGGCCCGGGCGGTGCTGATCGCCGTAGACCCGGGTGCTCGGACGATTGAGATCGTCACGGGCGCGCGTCTGGTCACTCGGCTTGATGACCGCTCGTGCGAGCTTGCCGTCTTGGCGATGCGCTCGTCCTTTGAGGCCGGTGATCTCGTGCGGGGGGTGCATGACGGCGCCATCCTGATGGCCCAGCACGCCCGGAACCCCCAGGTCCGTCACCTCGACGAACCCGCCTAACCACCCTCCCCCGTCCTCCCCCGTCCTCCCCGTTTGTCCCGGTATCCGCCACAGACGGCGGAAATACGGCTCATGGGCGGGTGTTTTTGACGTTTGCCCCAACGGCTTCGAGACCTCTTGGCAACCACCGCCCCGGGACAGGTGTCAAAATCACCCCGTCTTGCGGGTGGATTTTGACACCTGTGGCGGATACCGGGACAAACGGCGGGGGTGGGGCGGGGGTTAGCGGGCGTCGCGGGCTTGGGCGCGCAGGCAGCGCGCGACGCCATCACGGCCCTCGGACACCAGCCGGCGTTCGGCCATCGGTAGATCGCCCGTCAGGTAGGCATCGGTTAGCCGCAGGGTCTCTTGGTCCGCCAGGAGAAACGGGTAAAGGCCCATTGTGATGTCCTGCGCCATCTCCATCGTCCGCTCCGCCCACACTCGCGGCAGGTCAGCGAAGTACCGCTCGCGATAGTCCACGAGCAGCTCGCGCTGAGTCGGTTGGACGAAGCCGGCGATCGTCGCGTTCATGACGGCGTTGGGCAACTCGGGACGATCAATGATGTCTGACCAGGCCTGTGCCTTGGCCTCGGGAGTCGGGCGAGCGGCGAATGCCATGGCAGCCTGCCGACGGCCGGTTGCGGTGTCGTCGCGAGCTAGCTCTTCGTTGATTCGATCGTCGCCTGCCCGGCCTTGGCTCGCCAGTTGCTGGACCATGAACCAGCGAAGGTCGGTATCAACGACCAGCCCGTCCCAACTGGTGGAGCCGTCAAGCAGGTCCTGCACGACATCGAGGTGTTCAGGGGACACGGAAACACCGATGAAGGCACGAGCGAACGCCAGTTGCCGATCGCTGCCATCCTGCGCCTCTTGGGCGAAGGTCAGGCAGGCTGAGGCAAGGCGGGCGCTGTACTCGGACCGGTGCTCGGGGGCAGCGAACTGATCGATGGCGCTGCGCAACTGACGCAGCACCATCTGCACGACGGCGATCTCTGACTCCCGATCGATCCCGGTCAATGCCAGCGACAGGTAGTCACCTGTGCTGACCTCGGCATCGCGGGTCATGTCCCAGGCGGCACCCCAGATCACGGCCCGGGCAAGTGAGTCGCCGAGGTCCCCGAACCGGTCGACGGCGGTCTGCCAGGACCGCTCGTCCAGGCGAACTTTTGCGAAGGTGAGGTCGCCATCGTTGAGCAGCAGCAGGTCGCCCTGCCGGGCACCCGTCAACTCGGGCACCTCGGTCAGGGAACCGACGACGTCGACCTCGATGCGCTCGCGGAGGGACAGGCCGTCATCGGTGCTGTCGTAGACCCCGATGCCCAGCCGATGCGAACGCAAGGTGGGGGGCAGGCCAGCGGGGGAACTCGGCGGCTCCTGCTCGACAGCGACCCGCGCGTACGTGCCGTCCTGGTTCACCTCGACGATTGGCCTGAGCAAGTTGACGCCGCTGGTTCGCAGCCATTCATCGGACCAGCCTGATAGGTCGCGTCCGGAGGTCGCCTCGAGCTCGGTGAGCAGGTCGGAGAGCTCGGTATTGCCCCATGCATGCGCGGCGAAGTAGCGGTGCAGGCCGGCAAGGAAATGCTCCTCGCCGACCCACGCGACGAGCTGACGCAGGGCGGACGCTCCCTTGGCGTAGGTGATGCCATCGAAGTTCACCCGCACCGAGTCCAGATCGACCATGTCGGCGGCGACGGGGTGCGTGGACGGAAGTTGGTCCTGGCGATAAGCCCAGGCTTTGCGCTGGTTGGAGAAGGTCGTCCATGCCTCGCGGTACCGGGTGGCGTTGACATTCGCGTAGTGCGACGCCCATTCGGCAAAGGATTCGTTGAGCCACAGGTCGTCCCACCAGGTCATCGTCACGAGGTCGCCGAACCACATGTGAGCCATCTCGTGCAGGATCGTGTTGGCGCGCTGCTCGTATGCGGCATCGGTTACGCGGGAGCGGAAGACCATGTCTTCATGGAAGGTCACGCACCCGGCGTTCTCCATCGCGCCGGCGTTGAACTCGGGCACGAACAGTTGGTCGTACTTGCCGAACGCGTAGGGGACGCCGAACTGGCTCTCGAAGAACTCAAAGCCCTGCTTGGTGAGCAGCAGGATGTCGTCCGCGTCGAGGTACTGCGCGAGCGAAGCGCGGCAGAACACCCCGAGCGGGTAGGTGCCATCGGGGCCGACGTACTCGTCACGAACCTCGTGATACGGCCCGGCCACCAGTGCCGTGATGTAGGTGGACATCCGCGCGGTCGGCTCGAAGGACCACGTTGCGAAGCCGTCGGCCGCCGAGGTCGGGACGGGAGTCGGCGCGTTGCTGACGACCTTCCAGTGCGCGGGGGCGGTCACGGTCAACTCAAAGGTGGCCTTGAGGTCGGGCTGCTCGAAGCAGGCGTAGACCCGTCGAGCGTCAGCGGACTCGAACTGCGTATATAGATACGTCTCCTCGTCGACTGGATCGATGAACCGATGAAGCCCCTCACCGGTATTCGTGTAGGCGCCGTCGGCGACGACGGTCACCGTGTTGGCCGTCGCCAGCCCGGGTAGCAATATGCGCGCACCGTCGACGACCTCGGCGAGG
>JAULZL010000435.1:0-1876 GCA_032117355.1 Candidatus Nanopelagicales bacterium | reverse complement strand
CCGAGGGTGTCCCGGAACGCGAAGTTGCTCACACGAATCTCAGCAGGCGACGTGCCGCTGCCCGATGTGATCCCCATCACAGCGGAGGAGCCAAGCACATCCGCGAGATCGACATCCCAGGTACGGGTATAGCTCTCCCCTTTCTTTCCCGAGGAGAGCGTGACGGTGAGTTGTTTCAAGGTCGCATTGTACGATAGATGCACCGAGATCGGTTGACCGACGGACCAATCGAGTTTTGCAGGAGCGCTGACAGTCTGGCTTGAACCAGCGGGATCACTGTCAAATCCCACGCCGGGAACTCCGCGATCGAACAGGAGGCCAACCTTTGGTCCGGAGATGCCCAGGTAGCCGAGGCTCTTGCCCGCTGAACCGATGGCGGCGAGCCCGTCTGGGCTGTTGTGCAACACCAACGCGAACCCATCCTGCGACGAGCCAGTTTTGGAGGGCTTTGCTGTCTCATAGGTGAACGAGGCCTCGAAACTGCCCGTCGTCACCGGTCGCGAGAACCAGGTCGAAGTCGCGGTGTTCGCCTGCGCCGGGATCACGAGCACGCCGCTGGCCATCGACTGGATGCTGCCATTGAGCTGCCAGACCGGATCGCCTTCCTGCGGAAACACCGGCGCCTGCGGAGACCGGTAGACGAAGTTTTTCACCTCCTGCGAGGCTGAACTTCCGTTCGCGGAGCCGGCTGTGAAGCCCATGAACGCCGTGTCGCCCCCCAGGAGGTCGACAAGATTCACGCCGGTATAGCGATAAGAATACGTTTGGGTGCCAGCGACGACCGTCTCGGTAAGCAGATGATTCTCAGCGTCGTAGGCGAGCGTCACCTTGAGCCACGTGTCCTTCTTCATGAGGCTCACGGGGTTGAACGAACCTGTGTTGCCGACCGTGTCGAACTTTGTGCCGACCGCAAAGCTCGGCGAAGAAAAGATGTTGAGCAGGTAGCCGACCTTGGGCCCCTTGATCGCTCCATACCCGAGATCAGTCCCGGCGTTACCGATCGCCTGCGTGCCATCCGGGCTGTTTTGCAGCACGAAGGCAAGGCCGCGCCCGGGGGTCGCATTACCTGAATAGCGATACTCAAACGACACTTCGAAGTCGGTGGACACCGGCACCCGCTCCGGGCTCCATGCCGCCGAGGCGATGTTGGTCTGCGCTGGGAACGTGAGGACTGGCACTTCGGACCCGGTGTTCATCGTGAACGTGCCGGACGAACCAGGCGTTGTCACGATCGACCACGGTGTCTGCCCGGTCCCGGCAGGAAATACGACCTTCTGCTCGGGGACCGCCGCGCCCGAAGCGAACCGGAAGTCACTCACCGTCTGGGTGGCACGATAGGTCCTGCTCGTGGCGGATGTGAAACCCATCCAGGCGGCATTGCCGAGCGTAGACTGCAGATCGACGCTTTGGAACCGCATCTCTTTCGACGCTCCACCTTCGCCCTCGGGCTGTTCGGAGATCGTGGCGGTCACCGATTTCCTTGCGGCGTCATACACGAGCGTGACGTACAACGGACGGTTGGTCAGCGTCAACTCCGTGACCGTTGTGGTCTGCACCTTGCCGTTGACGTCGAGTCGGGCTTGAGAGTTTCTCAGGTCGATCAGGAACGCGACCTTCTTACCGGAAATGCCCTGGTAGCCCAGCCCACTGCCGCTGCTTCCCACGGCTGTCGTGCCGGACGTCTGGAGGACGAAGGCGAGGCCACTCCCTGCGTTCGTGGCTGCGGTGGCTTCGTAGATGAACGTCGCCTTGAAACTGGCGGTGGGCACCTGGCTTTTGAGCCACGTGGCGGAGACGGTGTCGGCATAATCGGGGATATGGAGGTCTCCCTGAGGCGCCAGCGACTGTCCGGCGTTCCCGACGAAACTCCAGTCGC
>JAULZL010000434.1:597-1829 GCA_032117355.1 Candidatus Nanopelagicales bacterium | reverse complement strand
ACGTGGCCGCGTCCTTCCAGGAGGCGGTGGTCGATGTCCTGACCAGGAAGGCAGTCGCAGCTTGCCGAGACCACGGGGTGCCGCACCTGGTCATCGGCGGTGGCGTTGCGGCGAATAGCCGCCTGCGCGCCCTTGCCGAGCAGAGGTGCGCAGCAGCGGGTGTGTCCCTGCGGGTGCCGAGACCGGGACTCTGCACGGACAACGGAGCAATGATCGCCGCCCTTGGTTCACGGCTGATGGGCCAGGGAGTGCAGCCCTCCACCCTTGACTTCCCGACCACCTCAACCTTGCCGGTGTCGGTCGTTTCCTACTCGTCATTGGACTCTTCGGTGCCTCCGTTTGCCGGTCGGTAACGCTCGGTCGTGCGAGGCCCCATGGTGGGCTCGCCACCTCACAGGTGCACCACCATTTTTTGCGGTGTTACACTTCGCCGTGCCAACGATGAAGGTCCGTCATCACGTGACGGAGACCGATGACATTGCTGCAGCCCTCGATCTTGCGAGTCGGCGATGGCCCCATGAATCGCGCAGCAACCTCGCACGCCGGCTGATCCTGGAAGGGGCGGCCCGGCTTGCCGAGAGCCCGATTGAGCGTGCTCTCGGGATCGAGGAGGCTCTTCGTGACCTCGCCGCACTTCAGGACTGCTACCCCGAGGGCTATCTCGCTGGGATTCGAGAGGATTGGGAGCGCTTGAGGCAATGACGGCGTCAATCGTGCTGGATGCCAGCGTGCTGATTGCTGCGATGTCACCATCTGACGCACATCATGAAGCGGCGGTCACGGTGCTTCGCCATGGTGCTGCGAAGGGATTGCTCACGGCTCACCGGATGACCATTGCCGAGTCTGCGGTGGGTGCAGCACGACATGGTCGAGGCGAACTCCTCCGCCGTTCGTACGACAGACTCGCGATTGCGGTCCTGGCCGGTGACGAGGACGAACCTTGGCGGCTATCGCGACTTCGTGCTCATACCCGCCTGCCGCTCCCAGATTGCTGCGTTCTCGACCTTGCCCTCGAGACGCACAGCGATATCGCCACCTTTGATTCGCGTCTAGGTGCAGCGGCATCCGATGCGGGCATCCGTATTGCGCGGGTTGGCGGTTGATCGGCCTCCTGCACCTGCTCTACCGCCGTGCATGTCAGCCAGCGCTGCACCACTCCCCGGGTGTGTGGGCCGTGTGAACCACACGAAGCTCGGTCGCGACATCGTCGGTGAGGATGGGCTTCAGGTTCG
>JAULZL010000434.1:0-587 GCA_032117355.1 Candidatus Nanopelagicales bacterium | reverse complement strand
AGCCAGGGCAAGGGGAATGAGCCGGAGACGGGCGTCCATCCATTCGGGCGTCCACGGGCCGTCCTCGACGATCGACTGAGCGGGGCGGAACTCGAGGTAGATCGTCCGGCGCAGTGCGTTGCCCGACGCCGGGGGTGAACCGTGAACGACCATGTCGTCGTGAACGAGCACATCGCCCGCCTCGAGTTCGACCTCGATTGCCCCGGGAAGGCTCCATCCGTAGGTTTCGGCAAGCGCGCAGGCATCGGTGCGCCGCATCTGTGAACCAGGGATCACGTGCAGTGCACCAGCGCCGCTGCGCGAGTCATCGAGGTAGACATCGACGTTGAACAGCCGGTGCCGACGCTCGTGAACGGCGTCCTGATGCCAGGGGACGGGGGCGCCATCCCCGGCGGCCTTGATGACCAGCGATTCGTACGTGGGCACGAAGTCCGGCCCGGCGAGGCTCTCGGCGATGCCGAGCACCTCACGCGTACCGAGCAGTTCCAGCGAGGCGGGCTCGCCCTTGGAGTGGATGTAGTCGACGCGCCACATCGTCTTTCCGGTGGGGCGTTCAGCGAAGATCCAGTCGCTACCGGCCCGAGGGC
>JAULZL010000433.1:0-14095 GCA_032117355.1 Candidatus Nanopelagicales bacterium | reverse complement strand
CCCCTTCACCACGTCAGGTAGTTCGGAGTACTCATATGCGGGAACGGCAAGGGCCATCCCCTGATGGACTGCTCCATCGGTCAAGCGATCGAGGTCCGTTCGTGACACCTCAAGGATGGGGATTCCAGCGGCCGCCGCGATGCGCAGTGCCTCACGCCAACGGTCATCGCTCTCGCTCTTGACCTGCACATACAGTGCCTTGGCTGGGACCTTCGCGCGCAACGCCTCAACGACAGGGTTTCGGCCAGCCAACACACTTGATTCACTTCGAGGGGAGCGCCGACGAGGCGCTCCACCCGTCGAGTCCTTGGCCAGGGCATCCCTCTTGGCGGCCGCGCGCTCCCGTCGCGCCGCCGGATGATGTTCACGTTCGACGGCCTTGGGCGTCGGGCCCCTACCCTTGAGCGCCTTGCGCCGCTGGCCACCTGACCCGACGGTCGCGCCTTTCTTCGTCCCCGGATTGCGCATCGCCCCACGGCGCTGTGAGTTACCAGCCACGACTTTTCCCTACCCGTCCAGCGACCATCGGACACCCTGAGCGGTGTCCTCGATTCGGATTCCGATGGCATCAAGGCCATCGCGCAGCGCATCGGCGGCCGCGAAGTCCTTTCGGCCCCGTGCCTCCTGCCGCTGATTGAGCACGACCGTGACCAATGCGTCGATGACTCCAGTGGCACGGCCATCCGAGTTCCCGCCGGCCGATTGCCAACTCTCGTTCAGTGGGTTGAGGCCAAAGACCTCCAGCATTGCCAGAGTCTCGGCGAGGGCACTACCCACCTCGCCGGCCTCCTGCTGGGCTAGGGCTGCGTTGCCTCGCCGCACGGAGTCGTGCATAACCGCGAAGGCCTGCGGAACGGAAAGGTCATCGTCCATTGCGGCGTCAAAAGCGGCCGGTCGTCGCATCCCGTCTACCTGTGCTGACTGCGGACCGAGAAACTCGACGGCTCGCTGCAGGAAGCCCTCAATGCGCCTGAACCCCTGGCCCGCTTCTAGCACCGCCTCGTCGGAGTACTCGAGCATCGAGCGGTAGTGGGCGCTCACCAGGTAGTAGCGCAATTCGATGGGCCGAATCCGGCTCACCACCTCGTCGACGAGTAGTGAATTGCCCAGCGACTTACTCATCTTCTCGCCGGCCGTGGTCACCCAGGCGTTGTGCAGCCAGAAGTTGGCAAAGCTCCCACCGGCAGCCTTGGACTGGGCTATCTCGTTTTCATGGTGCGGAAAGATCAGGTCGAGCCCGCCGCCGTGGATGTCGAAGTTCTCGCCGAGGTACTTGGCCGCCATTGCCGAGCATTCGATGTGCCACCCGGGCCGACCAGGTCCCCAAGGGGTATCCCATGCGGGCTCACCAGGCTTGGCTGCCTTCCACATCGCGAAGTCCCGCGGATCCCTCTTCTCCTGCGCGGCTGAGTCGGGAGAGGCCAACATGTCGTCGAGTCGCTGACCGCTGAGTTGGCCATAGCCATCGAAGGACCTAACGTCGAAGTAGACGTCCCCATGAGCTGCGTACCCGTAATCAAGATCGATAAGGCGCTGCATCAGCGCGATCATCTCCGGGATGTGACCGGTGGCCCGAGGCTCATAGGTGGGTGGCAGGCAGCCCAGGACGTCATAGGCACGATTGAAGGCGCGCTCATTTCGCATTGCAAGAACCCAGTACGGGACGTCCTCATGGCCCGCGTTGTGGATGATCTTGTCGTCGATATCCGTGACATTGCGAATGAGGGTCACGTCGTACCCCTTGGTCATCAACCAACGCCTCAGAACATCGAAGGCAACCCCGCTTCGCACATGGCCCACGTGCGGGGGTGCCTGCACGGTTGCGCCGCACAGGTAGATACCGACCTTGCCAGGGGCGATCGGCACAAACTCCCTGAGGGTCCGGGTCGCAGAGTCGTGGAGGTGAAGTGACACGTGTGAAGGCTACCGACAATTCGAGGAGGCTGACGCAACGGAAGGCTGCCGGGTCATGACTCCTGGAGGATGGCGACAGCGATAGCAGCCACTCCCTCTCCGCGTCCGGTCAAGCCAAGGCCGTCAGTCGTGGTGCCCGATACCCGCACGGGCGCCCCGATTGCTGCGCTCATGATGTCCTGGGCCTCCTGGCGTCGGGTTCCGATGCGTGGACGATTACCGATCACCTGGACAGACCCGTTCCCGATGGTGAAGCCGGCCTCGCGGACGAGGTCGGCTACGTGCGAGAGCAGGCTGACACCCGAGGCTTCCGACCAGCGGGGATCGTCCGTGCCGAAAACCGAGCCGAGATCCCCGAGTCCAGCCGCCGAAAGCATGGCATCACATAGGGCGTGCGAGGCGACATCGGCATCCGAATGTCCGGCGAGCCCAGTTTCACCCGGCCACAGCAGGCCCGCTAGCCACATCGGTCGACCGATTGCGAACGCGTGCACGTCGGTTCCAAGGCCGACCAATGGCATTCCCATCAGCTGAGCCCACCGCTCGCACGTCTCCTGGCCAGAATGGCCTCGGCCAGCACGAGATCCATGGGTCGTGTGACCTTGAATGCCTCGGCGTGGCCGGGAATCACCTGCACGCGTACGCCCCGTCGCTCAACCAGGCCAGCGTCGTCGGTCGCCGGACTTTCATCGAGATCGACTCCAGCATGGGCCGCCTGGAGAACCCTGCGCGAAAAACCCTGTGGAGTTTGGATAGCACGCAAACTCGAACGGTCAGGCGTACCAACCACCGCATCACCATCGTCGACCTCCTTGATGGTGTCCACGACGGCGACACCCGGAACAACGGCTGGGTGGCCCTGACGAACAGCCGCCACGACGGCCGACACAATCTCGGGCGGAACGAGGGGGCGGGCCGCGTCATGAACGAGCACCACATCCACGTCCTCCGGTAGGGCAATAAGTGCCCTCGCGACCGATTCCTGCCGGGTCTGGCCGCCAGAAACTACCGAGACCTCGACTCCTGCCTCTTGGCGACCAATGAGGGCTCGCACCTCCTCCACCTGCTCGGAAGGCGCGGCGACCACGATCAGGTCAACAGAATGGGAAGCGGCCAGGGCATGCAAGGCGTGCAGCAGCATGGGTGCCCCGCCTAGTTCACGAAGTGCCTTGGGGGTCCCCGGACCGAGACGTTCGCCTCGCCCGGCAGCCGGAACAACAGCGGCGGTCTTGCCTTCGGATGACACAGTCGACCAGGCGAACTCGCCTAGGAAGCGAGAACCTCATCGAGAATCGCTTCAGCCTTGTCCTCGTTGGTCTTCTCGGCGAGGGCCAACTCACTGACAAGGATCTGGCGGGCCTTGGCTAGCATTCGCTTCTCGCCCGCCGACAGGCCCCGCTCGCGCTCACGGCGCCAGAGGTCACGAACAACCTCTGCAACCTTGATCACATCGCCTGAGGCGAGTTTCTCGAGATTGGCCTTGTAGCGACGAGACCAATTGGTTGGCTCCTCGGTGTAAGGCTGGCGCAGAACGTTGAAGACACGGTCCAAGCCCTCTTGGTTCACCACATCGCGGACGCCAACGAGATCTACGTTGTCAGCAGGTACGCGGACGGTCAGATCGCCTTGGGCAACCCGAAGGACGAGGTACTCGCGGTCGACACCCTTGATGGTGCGCATCTCGACCGCTTCGATGAGAGCCGCGCCATGATGAGGGTAAACAACCGTGTCACCGACGTTAAACGCCATAGAGAGAACCCCTTTCTGGGCCCTTAGGTTACCACGGGGGGAGGTCCCCAGATTCCTCCCGATACCCTGCTGCCGTGACCACGGACCGCGCTTCCCGCCCCAATTCCAAGACCTCACCCCGTCGCTCGACCAGACGTCGCGCCACCGCCCTGGCCTGCGGCGCGTTGCTGCTGGCTCCCCTGCTCGCCGGGTGCTTCAACGGCCAGCGGGCAACAACGTCCGTGCAGTCGACGATGAATAGCGGCAATGGAACCCAGGTGCAGGTGGGCTCGATCAAGATCGACAACGCCACCCTGGTGTCGGGTCCCGACAGCACCACGTCCGGCACTTTGATCCTGAGCCTGTTCAACGTCGGCAACGAGCCAGACACCCTTGTCGGGGTCAGCATCAACGGCAAGCCTGCGGTGATCAGCGGCGCAGCCTCCGTTGGCTCCGGCGTCGAACTCGCGCCTGGTGCCGCTTTGACCTTCGGCTACCAGGAAAGCACCTCGTGGATGAACTCCTACGACCTCACCGAGGCGCAGAGTTCCTATGTGCCGGTGGAGATGCAGTTTCAGCGCGCGGGGATCGCGTCCTTCACGGTTCTCACGGTGCCAGCCGTGGGCTACTACGAGGGCATCGCCCCCAACCCTGCGACACGACCACTGTCTTAGGGCGATCCCCGTCCCTGCACCTGGCGAAGGCCTAGTTGACCTCGAATTTGTAGCCGAGACCCCGGATCGTCAGCAGGCTGACGGGGTTGGCCGGATCCTCCTCGATCTTGGCGCGAAGTCGCTTGACGTGGACGTCCAGAGTCTTCGTGTCACCGACGTAGTCTGAGCCCCACACCCGATCAATGAGCTGGGCGCGGGTCATCACCCGTCCGGAGTTGCGGACCAGCAGTTCCAGCAGATCGAATTCCTTGAGCGGCATCGGGACGGCCCGGCCCCGGACGGTAACAATGTGCCGATCGACGTCGATCCGCACCGGACCTGCCTCGATCACGACGGGGAGGAGCTCCTCTACCTCGCCGTGGCGACGCAGCACTGCGCGAACGCGCGCGAGGAGTTCCCGCGAGGAGAACGGCTTGGTCACATAGTCATCAGCCCCGAGTTCAAGGCCAACGACCTTGTCGACCTCGCTGTCCTTCGCCGTGAGCATGATGATCGGGACGGATGACTTCGTCCGAATCTGCCGGCACACCTCGGTACCAGAGATACCGGGAAGCATGAGGTCAAGGAGGACGAGGTCTGCACCGTGCCGGTCAAACTCGTCAACGGCCGCATGCCCATCGGCCGCGACGGCTACCTCGTATCCCTCGCGCTTGAGCATGAAGGACAGGGCTTCCGAGAACGACTCCTCGTCCTCAACGACCAGGATCTTGGTCACTGGACGACCTCGAGGGTTGGATCGACGTCGGCGTCCATCTCCGCGTAGGCAGGCAGGCGAAGGGTGAAGGTCGATCCGACCCCGACCTCGGACCACACCCGGCATTCACCACCGTGGTTCTGGCAGACATGCTTGACGATGGCGAGCCCAAGGCCCGTTCCCCCTGTGGTCCTGGACCGAGCCTGGTCAACGCGGTAGAAGCGCTCGAACACCCGATCGAGGTCATTTGCGGGTATGCCGATGCCCTGATCCTTGACCATGATTTCAATGATCGAGCCCGAGCCGCGGGCCTCAACAGCCACCCTGGTATCGCTGGGCGAGTAGGCGATGGCATTACTGAGCAGATTTCGGACGGCCGTTTGAAGCTGGCCGCGGTCCCCGAAGAGGTAAGCACCGGAGGGCTCGCCACGCAGGAACTCAACGCGGTGACTGAGCGCCAGGGTTCGAACCTCGTCAACGGCACGGTCGATGACCTCGTCCACCTCGATGACCTCGGCTCGCACGAGTGGATCATCCCCCTGCAGCCGCGAGAGATCGATGATGTCCTGGACGAGCGACGCCAGCCGCACGGCCTCCAACTGCATCCGCTCGGCGAAGTGTCGAACTTGGTCTGGCTCCTCGCTGGCGGTGAGGACGGCCTCAGCAAGGATTGACAGTGCACCTACCGGGGTCTTGAGTTCGTGGCTGATGTTGGCGACGAAGTCACGACGGACCGCGTCGACTCGACGCTCCTCGGAGAGGTCATCAATCAGCACCAGGATCGCGCCCGTCCCCAGAAGTGCCACCCGGGCCCGCATCTCAAGTAATTCGCGGCCCAGTGGTGGCCTTCGGACGCGCATTTCCTGTTCGCGCGGCTCCCCCTCTTCAGCGACCTGATCGACCAGGCGACCGATTTCCGGGACGACGATGCGCATTCGATTGACCAGGCCCAGGGCCATGGTGCGCGCACTTGCGTGCAGCACCGTGCCGTCCGGCGCAACAACCAGGGAGGCCGACGGAAGGACGGCAAGGACCTGAAGTACGCCATCGGGAATGGCAGGCTGCCCGGCTCCCGCCGACACAGCCGGACCAGTCGCCTCAACAGCCCTGAGCATTCTGCTAGCCACGATTAGAAGAATAGGCGGGCTAGGGGAGTTAGCCGACCGTTCGCGGCCTGCTGTCGCTGAACTTCCTCGATGGTTCACCCATCGCGATCCCGCCTTCATCGCATGGACATCCGCCGTTCATGGTTCATTCGCTAGCCGCCCTGCTCGGGCCCGGTTAACGGCAGTTTTGTGCGATGGCGCATACGCTGACACCAAACGAGAGGACTTCCACATGCGTGCGGCCTACGACGAGGAACTTCAGGCGGTCAACAACGACCTGGTCAAGATGACCCGACTGGTCGGCTCGGCCATGAACCTCGCCACGCAGGCACTGCTGGACGCTGATATCAATCTCGCCGAGGGCGTGATCGCCGCAGATGCCCAGGTGGACGCCCTAACCGGTTCAGTTGAGGAGCGCTGCTTCGACCTCGTCGCCCTCCAGCAGCCAGTGGCCCGGGACCTGCGGGTCATCATCGGAGCCCTGCGCATTGCCGCGTCCCTGGAGCGAATGGGCGATCTAGCGGAGCACGTCGCCAAGCAGGCCCGGATGCGCTACCCACGTCCGGCCATCCCCCAGGAACTTCGCGGCACCTTTGCAGAGGCAGGAGGTCTCGCCGAAGCGATCGTCTCCAAGACCGGGGCCGTGATCGCGACCAAGGACGTCTCACTCGCCGCCGATATCGCGGCACATGACGAGGACATGGATCGTCTGCACCGCGAGCTTTTCGGCATCGTTCTGTCACCCAGCTGGTCCCATGGGATCGAGGCCGCTATCGACGTGACGCTGCTATCCCGGTACTACGAGCGGTATGCGGACCACGCGGTTTCCGTCACTCGCCGGGTGGTGACCATCGTCACCGGTGAGCCCTACGTCGGCGTGACCCTGGAGCCCTAGCCTGAGTCAGTCACTCAGGAGTCGGTGCCGACTGTGCTGAGTCGTCCGTTGAGTCGGCAAGGTGGGCGAAAGCCGCGAGATTGGCCGTCGACTCCCCGCGGGACACTCGCCAGGCCCACTCGCGCCTGATGGCGGTGGCGAATCCGAGTTCGAGGATGACGTTGAAAGAACCGTCCGAGTACTCAAGGACCGACCCAAGCAACCGATCAAGTTCATCGTCAGTGATCGCCTGCAGGGGGGTGCGGCCGCTGAGGTAGATGTCTCCGTGCTGGTCAATTGAGTAGGCAACCCCGTACAGGCGGCGATTGCGCTCCAGGAGCCAGGCGTGGACGCCACCGGCGTTCTCATCCGGTCGCCGGGCTACGAAGGCGTTGATGGTCACCGCGTGATTCCCGACCGACAGGGAGACGGTGGTGCGTAGCTTGTGGACCCCCGGCAGGGTTACGACGAAGGTCCCCGGAGGCGACTCCTCATACTCGAGACCCGTGGCTACCAGGTAGTGGCGAATGACCTGCGATGCCGTGAGTTCATCGGACATGTCGATGCAGACGCCCTCAGCGGGCAGCGGGCCGGACCGAAGCACGGCCCTCCCGACGGAAGTCAGCCACGGCCCGGTCGTAGGTGGCGAGGAGCCCAGCCGTGGTCTCATGCCAGCCAAAGGACTCCGCGTGGCGGCGAGCACCGCGGGATAGGTCGGCGAGGTGATTTGGATCGTGGATCAATGAGCTGATCGCCTTTGCATAGTCCCGGGGATCATGCCCCTCAACCAAGTAGCCGCTAACCCCATCGTCGACCGCTGTCCGCAAGCCTCCGACGGCCGCAGCGACAACAGGGGTGCCGCAGGCCTGGGACTCCACGGCCACAAGACCAAAGGACTCCGAGTAGGAAGGCACCACGGTCAGGTCGGCTGCGCGGTACCAGTTGGCGAGGGTCTGCCGATCACTCGGGGGAATGAAGCGCACAAGTTCTCGGATGCCAAGGTCGTGAGCAAGCTCCTCGAGAGCCGTCGGTCGCTCCAGGCCACTTCCGGACGGGCCACCGCAGATGCCAACCACGAGCCGATTCCGCAACTCAGGTTCTCGGTCGACCATGATGGCCGCTGCTCGCAGCAGCACGTCTGGCGCCTTCAGCGGCTGGATGCGCCCGACGAACAGCAGCAGTAGGGCGCCATCAGGTACGCCGAGTCCCTGGCGTGCCAGGTGCTTCGCGCCCGGCGAGAAGACATCCCTACCGCCCGGCGAAAAGACATCCAGATCCACGCCGGGGTGTACGACGTCAACGGCACCCGGATCCGCCCCGTACAGGCCGATCAACTGCTCCGCCTCGTCCCGAGTGTTCGCGACCAGTCGGGTGGCTGCAGCGACGACCTGCTCCTCGCCGATCAACCTCACCGGTGGCTCGGGTACGTCCCCGGCCGCCAACTCGGCATTCTTGACCTTCGCCATCGTGTGCATGGAGTGAACGAGCGGGACGCCCCACCGCTCAGCCGCGAGCCAGCCGACCTGCCCGGAAAGCCAGTAGTGGGAGTGAACCAGGTCGAACCAGCCCTCCGGATGGGCCGCCTCGACTCGCAGGACACCAGCGGTCATGGCGCAGAGCTGGCCGGGTAGGTCCCCCTTGACCAGGCCTTCAAACGGACCAGCCGTCGTGTGGCGAACCATGACACCTGGAGCCAATTCGACAACCGGAGGGAGATCCGAGGAAGTCGCCCGGGTGAAGATCTCCACCTCGACACCTGCTGCGGCCAGGCGCTTGGCTGTCTCGACGACGTAGACATTCATCCCACCGGCATCACCGGTACCGGGCTGGTCCAGCGGGGATGTGTGCACCGACAGCACGGCAATGCGCTGCAGCGGGGTCGACCCCCGCGAGCCTGGCCGGCTCACTTCACCATCGGGCACGTTGGTAAGGGTGACATAGGGCTTCCCGTTGGGCCAATGCGCGACACCAGATGGTGCCCGGTATCCGGCAGGATGGCCCCCATGACGACCTCAGGGCCCTACGCGTTGATCCTGCTCCGCCATGGCGAGAGTGAGTGGAATGCCAAGAACCTGTTCACCGGATGGGTGGACGTGGACCTCAACGAGAAGGGCCTGCGGGAGGCCAAGCGTGCTGGTGAATTGCTTTCGGCAGCCGGGCTCCTTCCCGACGTCGTCCATACCTCGCTGCTAACCCGGGCAATTCGGACCTCGCAGATCGCCTTGGAGGGGTGCGACCGGCTCTGGATACCGGTCTTCCGCAACTGGCGCCTCAATGAGCGCCACTATGGGGCGCTCCAGGGCAAGAACAAGAAGCAGACCTTGGACGAGTTCGGCGAGGAGCAGTTCATGCTGTGGCGCCGGTCGTACGACACCCCGCCGCCGCCCATTGATCCGCTCGACCAGTGGTCTCAGGCTCGGGACCCGCGATATGCCGCGCTGCCGCCCCAGGCACGTCCGCTCACCGAGTGCCTCGCCGATGTCGTCCATCGCCTCATCCCCTACTGGGAGGACGTCATTGTTGCCGAGCACCTGAGGGCCAACCGGACCGTCCTCGTGGCGGCCCACGGAAACTCGCTGCGGGCCCTGGTAAAGCACCTTGACGGCATTTCCGATGAGGCCATCGCGTCACTCAATATTCCGACCGGGATTCCACTGGTCTACCGACTCGACGAAAACCTCACGCCCCTTGTCCCGGGTGGGGAGTATCTCGACCCGGAGGCCGCCGCTGCCGCCGCAGCAGCCGTTGCCTCGCAGGGCAGGAAATAGTCCGTGGACGGGACCGGTGCCGCTCGCACGACGCGCCTGGAACTGGCGGACGCCCAACTGCGCGAGTGGGACGCAGTAGTCCTCGCCAGTGATCCGGAGACTGGAATCGTTCTCAACGCCTCGGCCTTCTATCCCGGGGGCGGGGGCCAGCCACCCGATCATGGAGTACTGCTGTGGGGCGGGGTCCAGACCCGGATCGTGGATGTCCGGCGCGGCGATGAACTCTCCCTGATTGCGCACCCGGAGGATCCGTTGCCCCCCGTGGGGACGTCCGTCCGAGGTGCCATCGAGGATGAGCGCCGTACAGCCCTGATGCGGACTCACTCCGGGCTGCACCTGCTCTCGGGGGTTGTCTTCCGCGACTTCGGCGCCCTTGTGACCGGCTCAAACATGGACCCACTCTCCGGCAGACTCGACTTCAACCTCGACGAGGTTCCCCCGGGGTTCAAGGAGGCGGTCGAAGGGGCCTGCAATGCGGAGGTCCGGGCAGATCGGGCCATTACCGCGTATGAACTACCGCGCGATGAGGCCTTTGCCATCCCGGACATCATCAGGACGGCCACCAACCTGCTACCGCCCACCATCGAGATTGTCCGCATCGTGGACATCAAGGGCCTCGACGTTCAGGCCGATGGCGGCACCCATGTGGCGGCCACCGCTCAGATCGGAGCGATCCGGGTTGCCAAGGTGGAGAACAAGGGGAAGGGCTTTCGTCGGATTCGGATCACCCTCGACGCGTAGCCGCTGCCCCCGTGCTGTCGTTTGTCCCGGTATCCGCCACAAGAACCGGCAAATCGGGCGCACTACGCCCGATTTTTGCCGTTCGTGGCGGATACCGGGACAAACGGACAAGGGGGATGGTCAGCGGCGGCCGGTGATGTCCATGATCCGCGGACGGATGTCGAACAGGTAGACCAGCGCAATGACGCTGCCCGCAAGACCGAAGATTGACAGGGTCGCCTGCGGAAGAAGTCCGGTCAGGGCGGCTACGGCACAAAGAATCAGCCAAAGGGTTTTGGTCTGCCGACCAACGGCAGGGAAGGCGGCTGGTGGCCTGCGCAGGCAATCGACGAAGGCGAATCCCTTCACACCGAGAAGCAGCAACCACAGGGCAAGCAGGACCAAGTCCTGAACGGCTCCGAACACTTACCCAAACTACTGGACGCGGCCCGATCGACAACCGGGCCGCGTCCAGTAGTGCTTCGGCGCTACGCGCCGGCGTAGCAACTAAATGCCGACTGCTTCGCGCACCAACGTGACAGTCTGCTTGACGTTCGAACGAACGCCCTTGCTCACCGCCGTCGCATGGCCCCGAGCTGACGAGACGAGGGCACGTACGTCGACATCACCGAGATCCACCTTCGGCAGCTCGATTTTCGACAGGTCCACCTTCGGCAACTCAACCTTGGGCAGGTCCACCTTCGGCAGTTCTACCTTGGTCAGATCAACCTTGCGCAGGTCAATCCGCTGCAGATCCAGCCGGGAAAGATCAACCTTGGGTAGGTCCACCTTCGGGATTTCAAAGGTGCTCAGGTCGATTCCCATGAATGTGCGGCCCTTGGCGGCGGGTGCCGCGGCTGCCTTCGCAGAAGCAGGGGTGCCGACCGTCTCGACAACCGGTGCCTCAGTGACGATGGGCTCGGTCGAGGTGGCTTCAGTGACGCTGCTCGACGTGGTCGTCGTCTTCGCCGTCGTGGCCTTCTTAGCTGCCGCGCTCTTGGCGGCGGGGGTGGTGCTGCTCATGATTCTTCCTCTCGGGGTTCAACGGACGATTCGTCCGATACCGCGTCCTGCACATCCCCACGGCTAGCGTGGTTCTCCGCCTGGAAAGCGGCGTAGATCTGCAGCAGCGTGGTGCGCTGCCGCTCGGTAAGGGTTGAGTCCGAGGCGATGGCCGTGGTTACGGCCTCATCGCCCTCGCGCTCCGCAAGAATCCCGGCCTGCACGTACAGGGTCTCCGCGGATATCCGCAGGCCCTGGGCGATGCGAGCAAGGATCTCTGCACTCGGCTTGCGCAGCCCCCGTTCTACTTGGCTGAGGTACGGACTTGAGACTTCCGCGGCCTTCGCCAACTGGCGCAGCGACATCTGCGCCTGGTCGCGCTGCTCGCGGATGTAATCCCCGAGCCCGCTTACGTCGATTCGTGGCATGTCGACAGTGTGCATCAGGGTGCTTGCTGTTGCAAACGCAAATGGGTGCAACTGCAAGCAGAACTACGAGCCCGGGAGGCTGCCCGTCAGCGCAGCGGCGAGAACCGCACTCAAGATGCCCGCGCAGCCGACGAGGCCAAGGAGCGAAACCACCCGACTGGAACTGCCCGGCAGGGTCCATGCGGCCAGATGCGCAACCGAGTAATACGCCAGAATGCTCGCAGCGGACAGTGCCAGTGCCCAGCCAAGTCGACCCGGAAGGACGAAGCCGACAGCGAGGACGGCGGCGATGATGGCGGCACGAGACGGCACCGCAGATCGCTGAGACACCGCGGCCAGGGGCTTGGGTGCATGGCCGCCAGCGGCCATCGCGAACACCGTGCGGCCGATGCCCGCGAGCAATGAGAGCAGCACCGATCCGGCGCCAAGGATCGCCCCGAGTCGGACAAGTCCAGACACCCAGTCCTGGCCCGCTAACTCGGCAATCCCCTCCAGGGATGCTGGTCCGAAGGCCACCCCGATTCGCCAGGCGGAAAGTACGGCAGCGCACACCGACGCATAGGTGATCAGAACCACGACGAAGGAGATCACCATGGCACGAGGGATCGTCCTTTCCGGGGACCGCACCTCCTCGCCCAGCACCGTGATCCGCGCGTAGCCGGCGAAGGCGACGAAAAGCAGTCCAGCGGCGGCCAGCACGGCGGGGCCGTCCACTTGCGCCCCTGGTAGCACCGACAACGGGGCGGCTGCGCCACCGTGAAGTGGGCGTAGCCAGGCCGTCAGCACCACGACCAGCAGGCTCACGAGAACCAGGGACACCAACCCTGCGCTCACCCGAGTCGATTTCACGATCCCCCGCAGGTCGATGGCGAGGGCCAGCCCGATCGAGGCAATGGCGACCAGCCTCGCCTGCTCCGGCCAGGAGTAGAAGCCGATGGTGAGGGCGGCCGCGGCTGCCGAAGCGCTCTTGCCGACCGTGAAGGCGTATCCCGCAACCACTCCCGCCACCGGGTTCAGTCGCAGCCGACCATACGCATACGCGCCTCCCGACTCGGGATGCCGCATCGCCAGTCGTGCGGTCGAGATCGCGTTCAGGGTCGCAACGAGAGCGGCTAGGCCCAGCGCCACGGGCAGCCAGGTTCCGGCAAGACCCAGCGCCGGAGTCCACACCGCGAAGACCCCGGTTCCCAGCATCGCGGACAGCCCGATGATGACCGCGCCGGGCACGCCGAGGGACCGGCGCAGGCGGGTATCGGGCTGAGCGCTCACTCGGCTATGACGGATCGGACTTCGCCCACCGGCACGCCACCACCCAGCACGGGGGTCTGCCGCAGGTCATCCAGAACAGCAGCCTGCACTCCCAAGCCCAGCAGGATCTCCGCCAGCGCAACGATGCGGGCTCGGTCAGCGCCATCGAGCACCTTGATCGCTACGGCGCGACCATCATCCAGTCCCACGAGGTAGACCCCTTCGGCACCGTCCTTGGCAAGCAGACCCGGAACGCCCACCATCAGTCGCGTGACATCGCGACGGGTGCCACCCACGTACCGGGGCCAGGCACGCATGGCGTCGACCACCATCCGCTCGGCCGAGCCGTCGGCCGCCGTCATGCAGGTCGATGCGCTCCGCGCGAGCCCAATCAGGCTCAAGGCCAGGACAGGAGCGCCGCACCCGTCAACACCAACGACCGACACCTTCTCGCCAGCACAGTTCTCGATCTCGGCGAGGATGGCGCGCTGCAGGGGGTGATCGGGCTCTCGGTAGTCATGGATGGACCAGCCGTTGACGACACAGGTGGCCAGCATCGCGGCATGCTTGCCGGAGCAGTTCATCGCGAGGGGCTCCGGGGCACGGCCAGTGCGAATCCACTCGTCCCGCTCATCGGCGTCGAGTGGATAGTCGACCGGGGTCTGCAGGGCAGATGTATCAAGCCCCGCTCCGGCGAGGATCTCAGCGACCGCAGCCAGATGAAAACCTTCACCGCTATGCGATGCGGCCGAAAGGGCCAGGTGCGGCCCGATGAGCGGAAGGCCCGCGCGGACCATCGCCGCGGCCTGAGCGGGCTTATTGGACGACCGCGGGAAGATCACGGCCTGCGGATCCCCCCAGGACCGAAGTACCGATCCATCTGGGCCGACGACGACCGCGTGGCCGTAGTGCCGCCCCTCAACGAAGCCACTGCGGACG
>JAULZL010000432.1:0-9693 GCA_032117355.1 Candidatus Nanopelagicales bacterium | reverse complement strand
CCGTCGGTGACCCGTTCCGGCGGGAATCCGCGTGAGCGTCAGGGGTAAACATCAAAATCACGGTCGAACAGCGGTGAATTCTGACGCCTGTGGCGGATACCGGGACAAACGGGGGGAGGGGAGGGGAGGGGGAGAGGAGGGGAGGCTAGGGCTGGATGTCGACCAGGATCCGGCCGAGCGGGCCTGCTTCCTGGGCGTGATGGGCGGACACGATGTCGGCCAGGGGGAAGCGCTGGTGCGGCGCGAGATCAAGGGCTCCGTCGTCAAGTGCCGCGTTGACCATCGCCAGAGCCCGCGTCAATGCTTCATCGGGGACCGAGTAGAGCAGCATGAAGCGAAGGAAGATCCCTGCGGTCATGCATCGGCGTACCGGGATCACCGGGTCCGGTCCATCGATGGCGTAGACCACGATTCCTGCGCCGGGTGCGCACGCGGCGAGATCGAGGTCGAAATTCGGGCCAAGGGCAACCTCGATGACACGGTTCACCCCTGCCGGGCACCGTTGGCGAATCAGATCGGCGGCGGCTGGGTCTCGGTAGTTGACGACATGATCGGCGCCTGCGGCAATCGCCAGTTGCGCCTTCTGGTCGCTGCTCACGGTTGCGATGACTCGAGCGCCGGCCCAATGGGCGAGTTGGATCGCGGCCCGACCAACCGCACCGACACCGGCGACGAGGATGTCCTTGCCTTCTATCGGGCCGTCGGCGACGAGGCAGTGAGCGGCCGTCATAGCGGGCACGCCCAACGTGGCACCGAGATCGAAGGAGGCGTGGTCCGGAAGGGGGATCGCGTGATGGTCCGGGACGACGCTCCATTGGGCGGCTGTTCCCCATCGATCAAGTGCCGCAAGCATGACCCAGACCCGTTCGCCGATGCGGCGTGAATCAACGCCCTCGCCGACGGCGTCGATGGTGCCGGCGCCATCCATGTGCGGCACCTGGAACTCAGTGATGACGCGTGGGGTGAGGCCAGCGCGAGTCTTGACGTCGGTGGGATTGATGGCGGACACCGACATTCGCACTCTCACCTGACCGGGCCCTGGTTCGGGACGGTCGACGTTCCGGACCACAAGGACGTCCTGAGCAGGGCCGGTGCCCTGATAAGTGGCGGCGAGCATGTGGGCGGGCGGGTTCGGTGTCATCACGGGGCGGAATCCTCGTGGATCAGTCGTGTCCGGCTGCGGTGCCGGGCAGGGCGAGCATCCGATCGAGTGCTACCCGCGCCCAGTGAGCGGTGTCGGGATCGACCTCGATCCGATTCACCACAGTGCCGGAGGCGAGGGATTCCAGGGCCCAGACCAGGTGGGGCAGGTCGATGCGATTCATCGTGGAGCAGAAGCAGACCGTGTGATCGAGATACACGATCGTCTTGTCCGGGTGGTCCTGTGCCAGCCTCTTGACCAAGTTCAGCTCGGTGCCGACCGCCCAGGCCGTCCCGGGCTCAGATGCCGTGATCCTCGCGATGATGGCCTCCGTCGAGCCGACAACATCAGCCTTTTCGACGACCTCGTAGGTGCACTCGGGATGGACGATGACCTTCACTCCCGGGACGCGCTCGCGAACCTGGTCGACGGTCTGCGGGGTGAACCGGCCGTGGACCGAACAGTGTCCCTTCCACAGGATCACCCGTGCGGTGCGCAGTTCATCAGGGCTCAGGCCACCTGACGGCTTTCGTGGATCGAAAACCACGCAGTCCGCCAACCGCAGCCCAAGGTCGCGGACCGCCGTATTCCTCCCGAGATGCTGGTCGGGCAGGAACAGGACGCGCTCGCCGTTTTGGAAGGCCCACTCCAGGCTTTGCTTGGCGTTGCTTGAGGTGCAAACGGCGCCGCCTTCGCGGCCGGTGAAGGCCTTGATCGCGGCGGTGGAGTTCATGTACGTAATCGGGACGGTCTCCTCAGCGATCCCAAGGTCACGCAGGACTGCCCAGCAGGCTTCCACCTGAGAGATATCCGCCATGTCTGCCATGGAACAGCCGGCTGCAAGATCGGGAAGGATGACCTGCTGGTGCTCAGAGGTGAGGATGTCGGCGCTCTCCGCCATGAAATGCACCCCGCAGAAGACGATGAACTCGGCAGCCGTCTGCGCTGCGGCGTGCTGCGCGAGCTTGAAGGAATCGCCGGTGACGTCCGCGAACTGGATGACCTCGTTGCGCTGGTAGTGATGGCCAAGGATGAAGAGCCTGTCGCCGAGGGCCGCCTTCGCGCGGGCAGCCCGATCAATGAGGTCGGGATCCGAGGCTGGTGGCAGGGCGCCTGGGCATTCCACCCCGCGCTCACTGCCGGGATCGGCGTCTCGGCCGAGGAGTAGCAGTGCGAGGGGGGTGGGCGTGGGCTCGTTGAGCAACTCGGTCACGCCCACATTCTCCACCCTGGCCCGACATTCCGCGCTGACGACGGCATGGACGACGGCATGGACGACGGCATGGACGACGGCATGGACGATGGCATGGACGATGGCATGGACGATGGCGGCAGGGAATGCGCATAGCCTCGGGGTGGTTCACACTGACGTACACTCGCATCAGCGAAACTTGGATCGAAAGGGACTCACATGTCGGCCGATATCATCACCGAGCAGCCCACGACGGACGGCATCGTCCTCACGGAAGCGGCAGCATCCAAGGTCAAGACGTTGCTGGATGCCGAGGGTCGCGATGACCTCGCCCTGCGCGTCGCCGTTCAGCCGGGTGGCTGCTCCGGGCTTCGATACCAGTTGTTCTTCGACGACCGTAGCCTTGACGGCGACGTGACCAAGGACTTCGGCGGGGTGGGCGTCGTGACGGATCGAATGAGTGCCCCGTATCTCAGCGGCGCGACGATCGACTTCGTCGACAGCATCGAGAAGCAGGGTTTCACGATCGACAACCCGAATGCTTCGGGCTCCTGCGCATGCGGGGACTCCTTCAGCTAGTACCCCGCCCACGGCCGACTAGGCTCCTGCGCCGTGGCTGTTCTCATAACCGGGTCGATCGCAACCGATCACCTCATGACCTTTCCCGGCAAGTTCTCCGACTCCCTGGTCGCCGACAAGTTGGACAAGGTCTCGTTGTCCTTTCTGGTGGAGGAACTCGAGGTCCGTCGCGGCGGAGTGGCTCCGAATATCGCATTTGGCATGGGTTGCTTGGGTCTCAACCCCGTCCTTGTTGGTGCGGTCGGCCCTGATTTCGCCGACTACGAGTCCTGGCTACAGCGCCATGGCGTCGATACACGCGGAGTCCATGTATCCGAGGCCCGGCACACCGCTCGTTTCATCTGCACGACGGACGCCGATCAAAACCAGATCGCGTCCTTCTACGCCGGTGCGATGACCGATGCGCGAAATATTGAACTCAAGCCCGTCGTCGACCTAGTCGGCGCGGTTGACCTCGTCCTCATCGGTGCCAACGACCCGGAGGCAATGCTTCGCCATACTGAGGAGTGCCGCTTCCGTGGCTATTCGTTTGCCGCTGACCCCAGTCAGCAACTCGCCCGGATGGACGGCGACGCGGTCAAGCCGTTGATTGAGGGCGCGACCTACCTCTTCACGAACGAGTACGAGTCCGCCCTGATCCACCAGAAGACCGGCTGGGATGCGCGCGATATCGCAGCCATCATCGAGACTCGCGTTACCACCCTGGGACCACAGGGTGCGCGTGTGGAGCGGAGGGGTGAGGCGCCGGTGACGGTGCCCATCGCCGAGGAGGATCGTCGGGCGGACCCAACCGGCGTTGGTGACGGATTCCGGGCGGGATTCCTCGCAAGCAAGGCCTGGGGGTTGTCGGACGAGCGCTCGGCCCAGGTCGGATCGCTGCTGGCGACCTACGTGATCGAAACAATCGGTACCCAGGAATACGAGCTGGCCCAGCGGCACTTCCTTGAGCGGATGGGACGGACCTACGGCGACGACGCTGCCGCCGAGGTGGAGCCGCACCTTTCCTGCCCGCGGCCCTAGTCGCGGGCCACGTGACCTGATCGTGGGTGGCTCTCGATGATCATTCATCCGGGGCCCTCGGGGTGGCGTCTTCCGGACCCACGGCTGGCGCCGCCGGGGGAGGACGTGATCGGCATCGGGGCAGACCTGGCACCTGCCACACTCATCGCTGCCTACTCGGCGGGCCTTTTCCCGATGCATCTCTCCACCGGCGAGTTGGCCTGGTGGTCGCCGGACCCTCGGGGTGTGTTGCCCCTGGACGGCATGAGGGTGACCCGCTCCCTGCGAGTCTCAGCCCGACGGTTCACCGTCACCTTCGACCGGTCCTTTGAAGACGTGATGCGCGCTTGTTCGGACGACCGTCCTGACGAGCGCTGGATCACCGAGGACTTCATCGCCTCGTACACGACCCTGCACTCGATGGGCTGGACGCACTCGGTCGAGGTCTGGCGCGAAGGCGCCTTGGTGGGTGGGCTCTACGGCGTCGAAGTCGGCGGTCTCTTCGCGGGGGAGTCGATGTTTCATCGGGAGTCGGACGCTTCGAAGGTCGCGCTACTTGCCCTTGTCGAGCGGCTGAAGGCATGCGGCGCTGGCCGCCTTCTTGACGTCCAATGGCGCACCAATCACCTTGGCACCCTTGGCGCAATCGAGATTCCTCGTCCGGACTATCTCGACCGGCTGGCCGAAGTGATCGAGATGGCCCCCTGCCTCTCAGCCGGGCCGGTAGTCAGCCCGGAGGCGTGGTAACCGGGGTGCGGACGAGGTACGCGCGGCCGACGCCGTCATCGGGTGGATCGATCTCGCCGAGGTAGTCAACGGATTTGAGCCGGCACCAGGCCGGGATGTCGTACCGGGCAGCCGGGTCATCGGCGAGCACCGCGATGACCCGACCCGGTTCGCTGGCCTGGCAGGCACGGGAAAGTGCCAGGACAGGCAGCGGGCAACGTCGACCGCGTTCGTCTATCCACGTGTCGGGGTCAGGGAGGGGTGCGGTCATGCGCCAGCTTCCTTCCGCAATTCATGGACGACGGACGGCAGGATGGCAAGGAATGAGTCCACGGTTGCCTGGGTGCAGCCGAAGGGCAGCGACAGCCGGATGTTGCCCCCGGTGAAGGCGCCCATCGCGGCGAGGACGTGGCTCGGGCGCTGATGATCGGCAGCGCAGGCTGAGCCACTTGCCACGCTGAAGCCGTGCCGGTCCAGGGCGGTTGCGAGGGCCTCGCCAGACGCATAGAGCACAGAGAAGGTCACGATGTGCGGGAGACGATCGGTCGGGTGACCGAGGATCTCCACGTCCGGCACGGTCTGCGCTATCCGCTCCCGGATGCCATCGACCATGTCTCGGGCCCGGTCATGCTCGGCTGCTACGTGGGGGAGCAGCACCTCGAGGCCGGTTGCTGCCGCGACGGCTGCGGGGACGTTGGGGAAGCCACCGAGCCAGGCTCCTACGGCGGCAGCTGGTCGCGGGTAGCCGGCGCGAACGACCAGGATGCCCACTCCTGCGGGGCCACCCCAGTCACGGGCAGAGGCCCACAGGGTGGTCCATTCCGGGGGGAGGGTGACTCGGCCGATGCACTGGGTTGCGTCAGCCAGGACGGGTGCCAACTCGCTCAGCGGTTCGCGGCGCTGGATGGTGCCGACTTCGGCATTCGCCACCTGTAGGCAGAGAGTCCGTCCCGGCCCTGCCTCCTGGCCGAGGACGGCGCTGTCGACACGGCCGAGCGAGTCGACGGGCAGGACGATCGATCCGGGTCGCTGGTCTGCTGCGTCCAGCAGGGCAGCCACTTCAACCGAGCCGAGGGCGAGGGCGCCACCCGCGTCGGCCAGGGCTTGGGCGCGGGCAGCCTCAACAGAAGGCGTAAACCAGACGTCCTCGGGGCGTACGGCTGGGCCTGCGGAGCACCGGGACAGGCTGGTCGCGATGCTGGAGCGCGCGGCGTCCAGCAACATCGCGGCACGGCGTCCCGGATGGTGAAGTGCGGTGGGTTCGGCCCAGGCATCGGCCGCAGCCACCTGCAAGGCGCGGTGGGCGGCGGCCAGCATGGGTTGGCCGCCGAGGCTGTCCAAGTAGCCGTCCGGGGACGCGGGTAGGCCGTCCATACGGGCACGGTAGCGGTGCCAAAGGTGACCGGGCCCGAAAGGCCACCGCGTCGGTCGTGCGCTACCCTCGCGAAGCACACCCCAGCAGACAAGGAAGGCATTCCGTGGGTTCGACCGCATATGCGCCCGTATCGAGACGGCGGCGCTCGCGCCTGCTGGTGATTGCAGCCGGCACCGCACTCGCCGCTACCGCCTTGACTGGATGCACGGCTCGGGAGGCGTTCTTTTTCGACCTGCCTGAACCAGCGTCTGAGCAGGCCGCCATCGTCGATAACCTCTGGCAGGGCTCGTGGATCGCGGCCTGGGCCGTGGGCATCCTGACGTGGGGGCTGATGCTGTGGGCGTCGGTTGCATACCGGCGACGCCATCAATCTGAGGTGCCGGTCCAGACGAAGTACAACCTGCCGATCGAGATCCTGTACACGGTTGTCCCGCTCATCATGATTCTTGGCCTGTTCTGGTTTACCGCCAAGGATCAGAGCGAGTTATTGACGATCAAGAACGATCAGGAGCAGACCGTTCAGGTGGTCGGGTTCCGGTGGAGTTGGGGCTTCAATTATCTCGAGCAGGATGTGTACGACTCCGGTCTGCCGGTGGGCGAGGGAACAACCAATGCTCCCGCCACTCTGGTCCTGCCGGTTGGGCAAAAGGTCCGCTTCGAACTCAACTCCCCAGACGTGATCCACTCGTTCTGGGTCCCGGCCTTCCTCTTCAAGATGGACGTCATCCCCGGCAAGACCAACGTCTTCGAGTTGACGCCCAACAAGATCGGGACATTCGCTGGCAAGTGCGCCGAGCTGTGCGGCACGGACCACGCACGCATGCTTTTCCAGGTCAAGGTTGTTGAACCCGCTGAGTTCGAGGCATATGTCGAGGGACTCCGGGCCAAGGGCCAAAACGGTCTGTTGCAGACGGGTCGCTTCACAAACGAGGGACAGGTTCCCGGGGAGAGGCTGATATGACAATTCTGAACGAGCGCCCGGTAGCCGCCCCGGTCGCAGTTACCCCAAGGAAGCCGAGCCTCGGCAAGGTGATCGTGTCGTGGATCACCTCGACCGACCACAAGGTTATCGGCTACATGTACCTCTTCACGAGCACGTTCTGGTTCCTCGCTGCTGGGCTGATGGCCCTGGTCATGCGCGCTGAGTTGGCTGTCCCCGGGTTGCAGTTCATTTCCCTCGAGCAGTACAACCAAATGTTCACGATGCACGGAACCATCATGCTGTTCCTCTTCGCGACCCCGCTGTTTGTCGGGTTTGCGAACGTGATCATGCCCCTGCAGATCGGTTCGCCGGACGTTGCCTTCCCCCGGTTGAACATGCTCGGCTACTGGCTCTTCTTCTTCGGCGGGCTCACGGTCGCCCTCGGCTTCCTGACCCCGGGCGGGGCGGCCGCATTCGGCTGGTTCGCGTACCAACCGCTCAGCAATGCGGTGAACTCACCCGAGGTCGGGGCGGATCTCTGGCTGCTCGGCCTGGCCCTGGGTGGTCTCGGGACGATCCTCGGTGGAGTGAACTTCATCACCACCATCTTCTGCATGCGGGCTCCCGGCATGACGATGTTCCGGATGCCGATCTTCACCTGGACGGTCTTCACCACCAGCGTGCTCGTCCTGCTGGCCTTCCCGGTCCTCGCCGGAGCCCTCGCCATGGCATTCATCGATCGCGCATTTGGTGCCGTCGTCTTCGACGCGAGCAACGGCGGGCCGATTCTCTGGCAGCACCTGTTCTGGTTCTTCGGTCACCCTGAGGTTTACATCCTTGCCCTGCCATTCTTCGGCATTGCCAGCGAGATCATTCCGGTCTTCTCGCGCAAGCCGGTCTTCGGATACAAGGGCCTGGTGTTCGCGACCCTGGGCATCGGAGCCCTGTCGATGTCCGTCTGGGCCCATCACTTGTACGTGACGGGCTCGGTGTACCTGCCCTTCTTCGCGATCATGACCATGCTGATTGCAGTACCGACCGGGGTGAAGTTCTTCAACTGGATTGGGACGATGTGGAAGGGTTCGGTGTCCTTTGATACGCCCATGTTGTGGACGATGGGCTTCCTCATCACCTTCCTGTTCGGTGGCCTGACCGGGATCATTCTTTCGGCCCCGCCGCTGGACTTCCCGGTCTCGGACAGTTACTTCGTGGTGGCGCACTTCCACTACACGGTGTTCGGCACGGTGGTCTTCCTGTTCTTTGCCGGCCTGTACTTCTGGTGGCCGAAGATGACGGGCAAGATGCTTGACGAGAAGCTCGGCAAGGTGCACTTCTGGTTACTCTTCATCGGCTTCCAGGTGACCTTCCTCGTCCAGCACTGGCTGGGTGTTCAGGGGATGCCACGCCGATACGGTGACTACCTTCCTGAGGACGACTTCCAACTCCTCAACACGGTCTCGACAGTCGGAGCAGCTCTGCTGGGCATCTCGACGCTGTTCTTCCTCTGGAACGTCTTCAAGACCTTCCGCTCTGGGACCCGGGTTGAGGTCGATGACCCGTGGGGCTGGGGCTCATCACTGGAGTGGGCGACGTCCTGCCCGCCGCCGAGGCACAACTTCACCTCCCTGCCCAAGATCCGCTCGGAGCGTCCTGCCTTTGATCTGCATCATCCGGAGATCGCAGGTGTGGAGCCATGGCGTGCTTCGGCGGTGGAAGGGGCTTCCCGATGAGGATCGAGGGAGCGACCTTCGGGCTTGGATTCATCTTCTTCGTCCCGCTATCGGCCGGCTACTGGTATCTCTCGCGCGACCCGGTCGGTACTACCGCATTGGTGATGAGCGGGGCGCTCGCCTTCCTGGTCGCTTTCTATGTCCTCTACACGGCAAAGCGGGTTTACCCGCGACCGGAAGATCGCCTGGACGCGAACATTGACGAGGCGGATCCGGAGTACGGGTTCTTCAGTCCGCATTCGTGGTGGCCGCTGGCCGTCGGGTTTGGGTCATTCGTGATCGTTCTCGGCCTGATCTTTGCGGTGTGGCTGTTGGTCCTTGGCATATTCCTGCTTCTTATGTCCCTTGTCGGGTGGCTGTTCGAGTACTACCGCGGAGCGTTTGCCCACTAGTCGGGTGCGGGCTTCGGGGTGGAAAGATTCCGATCCTGTTGCATGATGGTTTTCGTGCCAAACGGGCGAAGGGATTGTGAATTGTGGGCTCGCTAGTTGTGTCCCGTCGGCTGATCGTGGCGGTACCGCTCTGCCTCCTGTTCGTCGGCTGCTCTCCGACAGTCTCGATGACCACCTCGGAGCCGTCTGCGGTTTCTCAGGCGACTATTGCCGCTCAACCGGTGACCGGTGCGCCCATCAAGCCATCGGATCCGGTGGTCGTGACCGCATCGAATGGTCACCTATCTGAGGTTGTCGTGAGCGGGCCTGATGGGGTCCTCGACGGAAGATTGTCCGCCGATGGTTCTCAGTGGATCGCCGTACCGGGTGAGCTGGGCTACGGCACGACGTACCGCATCCAGGCAACGGCAATGGACTCGCGTGGAGTGGTGACCACTGCCACGCACCAGTTCAGCACGATCGAGCCGCAGGAGTTCTTCGCGGGCCAGGTAACGCCGGTCGAAGGCAGCACGGTTGGGGTAGGGATGCCCATCACGGTGACTTTTGACAGGGCGATCAAGGACAAGGCGGCGGTCGAGCGCGCAATGACGATCAGGACTCCCACCTCGATCGAAGGTGCGTGGTCTTGGGAGTCCAA
>JAULZL010000431.1:0-9306 GCA_032117355.1 Candidatus Nanopelagicales bacterium | reverse complement strand
GGACGTACCAGGCGGCCTATCGGGTGGTCTCCGCTGATGGCCATCCGGTGACCGGGGCCATCACGTTCACGGTGGCCGCGGCGTTGGGCGAGGCATCGACCGGACCATCAGCGGAGATATCGGCGGGAGCGTCACCGGAATCGTTAACCGAATCGTCAGCGGTGCCGACCACGAGCGCGGCAGCCGAGCCGGTCGTCGGCCCACCCATGGGCGTTGCCGGATCAATCGTGACTCTCGGCCTAGTGGTCAGTGCACTGGTGGCCACCGCGGTTGTCTTCGTGCGCCGCGGTCGAGCCCAGTAGGGGCTCGAACCTGGGCGGTCAGGTGCCCGGGCCAGTGCAGTATCTTGCACCGTTATGGCATCCCCACTTGACCGAGCGCCCGCATGGTCACTCGCCGTGGTGGCCATGCTCTCGGTCCAACTCGGGGCAGCCATCTCCGTCGACCTCTTCGAGGACCTCGGGGTGGCTGGCACTGCCTGGCTGCGGCTCACGGTCGGCGCCCTCGGCTTCGTCCTCATCGCTCGACCCCGCTACTGGAGGTGGAGTTGGCGCGAGTTGAGGGCCCCCATCCTGCTCGGGTTCGTCACTGCGGGCATGACCCTTGCCTTCCTGGCAGCGATCAACCTGCTTCCCCTGGGCACCGCAGTCGCCATCGAGTTCCTCGGGCCCCTGACCGTCGCGGCAGTGAATAGCAGGAGTCGACGAGCCTTGATCTGGCCCGGATTGGCCCTAGTCGGGGTCGTGCTGCTGACGGAACCGTGGCTGGGCACCCCCAATCTCGCCGGGATCGCCTTCGCAGCGCTCGCCGGGGCAGGCTGGGGCCTCTACATCGTGATCACCCAGCACGTCGGAGATCGGTTCAGCGGGGTCGACGGCCTGGCAATCTCCCTTCCGGTCGCGGCTCTGGTAGCCGCCTTCGTCGGCCTTCCGCAAGCATGGGGGCAGTTCAACCTGCACGTCATCCTGGTGGGCTTGATCGCCGCCCTGCTGCTGCCGCTGATCCCGTGGACCCTCGAGCTCTACGCACTACGCCGACTGACGACAGCAGCCTTTGGCACCCTGATGGCCCTTGAGCCAGCCATCGCCCTCGGGATCGGCGCAGTCGTCCTGCACCAATCACCGGCGCTGCTGCAAGCGGCCGGCATGGCCTGTGTGGTGCTGGCCGGGATAGCAGCGGAGCGCTCTGGGCACCGCAAGGTCGAGCCTGCCGACCTGAAGACGGTGCCGGGCTGAGGACCAGTCCTAGCCACAACCAGCGCGGACAGAGTCAGATCGACTACGACCATTCGACCGGCTAGCAGCCGGACCGGTAGGTCACCCGCATGCCAACCCTTCGTGCCTTGTCGCTGGACCCTGCGACGCCACCTCCCCGTACGGAGATCGACCCGGTCAATCCCTGCGCACGCACATAGGCCGCGACCTTTCGGGCTCGGGTCGTAGACAGGGATACGTCATTAGCAGTGGAGGCGCTTGACTGCACGTAGCCCACAGCCGACGCTGCGATCCCTTCCGTGGTGACCTCGGCCGCTAGCACTCTGAGCTGCTCGGCGCCGCGCGCGGAGATCTCCGAGGACATCGGATCGAAGGTCACGCTGACCTTCGCGACCCTCTTGACGCCCGTTCGCGTGGGCTCGACCAGGACGCCCAGCGACAGGCTGCGCACAACGCCGGGTGACTCGAATCCGTTCACCTGTAGCGTCTGCGCGCCAGTCGTCACTCCCTGTGGAGTCGGCAGCGAACCCTTGAACGACCCGGACGCATCAACCGCGATCTCGCCGAGATTCGTCGACGGCAGGAGGTAGACCTTCACCACGGAGTTGGGATGGAAGCCGCTGCCTGATGCGTCCAGCATCGGCTCGATCAGCGTGCACCGCAGACTGATCGCGGACGTCGGAAGCTGGCGCGACTGCAGAACCAACGACGTGGACCGCCCCACCCCGAGGGGGGTTGCGCCATCGCCTATACCGACCACCTGCACCGTGAATCCCGCACCTCTGGCATCAAGACCCGCAGGCTTCATCGCAGGGTTGGGGAGAACCACCACACTCGACGACCTGCCATTCGACAGCAGCACCGATCCACCCACCGCCACTCCACCAACGGGGATGCTGGCATTCACGCCATTGGTGATCGGATCAAGAGTGGCTACCGGCACTCTGCTGGCCGAGGGTGCCGGACTCGGGGCCTCCTCCGACGGAGGGTCTGCTGGCGCAGCCGGCGACGGCGCCGGGCTTGCGTAGGTAATCGAAATGGATCCGTCACCGCCGTTGGCTGCGGTCGTAGACGTCCCTGCGACACCACCGTTACCGGCAAGGCCCACGATGATGCCCGTCAACGGACCAAGACTGTCGCCGCCGCCACCACCACCGCTATCACCACCGCTATCGCCGCCGCCACCGCCGCCACCACCGCCGTATCCGCCGCCACCACCACCGCCGCCATCGATACCGGCGGTGCTGCCACCTAGACCACCGTCTCCACCACCGGAAGGTGGGCCATATCCGCCAAGGCCACCGCTACCGCCGCCACCGGGGCCGCCCTCCCCGTAACCTCCCGCAGAACCAGGGGCGGAGCCTCCACCACCAAGACCGCCCGCACCCGCTAAGCCCTGAGCGCCACCAGTCCCGAGCGTTCGGGGCGTAGTACCTGCGGAAGCACCTGACCCGCCGTCAGTTCCCGCGTTCCCGCCGCCGCCACCAGCCGTGCCCGTCAGACCGACGCTACCGCCGCCGCCGCCACCACCAGCGATCACCAACGGCACGACACCACGATTCAACAGCGTGGCCCCGCCGCCACCGCCCGAGTCGCCGAATCCGCCGCCGCCCCCAACGATCAGGGTGATGACATCACCAGGGGTCACCGGCAGCGAGGTGGTCACTCGGGCTCCTTGGCCGCCGGCACCACTGCGAGGATCAATCCCCGCACCGCCGCCACCGCCTACGGCAACGATGTCAATGCTGGTGACGCCCGCTGGCACCGTCCACGTCGAGATTCCCGGGCTCGTGAAGTTCACGGTGGCAGCCCGCGCTGGGCTGGCAATGCCAACGGCGACCGCCAGGACCACGGCACTTGCCACGACAAACGAGGTGAGGCGAAGCCATGCTTGCTTGCCCGAAATGCGATGCATGGCTTGTCCCTACCTAGTGGCCGCACGAGTTTTGCCCTTCAACCCTTGTACGTTCGGTTACCCGCACATAGCCAAGAGGCCGAACTGGGGCTGAAATACCCCACTTCGACATGCTGCGACCGCTAGAGATGCCACCCGGATCCGTCCGACCTATGGATTGGCTCCGCCGGGCCCGTTGCTGGCCTAGGCGAAGTACTCCCGGGCTTGACGGCCGTAGAGAAGGGCGAGGATCACGAGCGCGATCACGATCTGGATGATCGACGCGAGCATCTCGCCGGGTTCGCTCAGCGCAATCACGCTTCCGATGATGGCGATTGCGGTCAGGATCGTCACGACGATTCTGGACAAGCCATTGCCGTTCCAGATGCCCTTGGCCACGAGGGCATAGACAAGGCCAACGACAAGCAAGATCACGGCGACGACCATGCCGGCAGCGCCCTCGCCGCCCTGCACGAGTCCAAGAATCCCTCGAACAAGCAGACCGATGCCGGTCAGCAGGATGAGAATCGCAACGATGGAGACTCCCATCGGCCGATGTGTGGTGCCCGTCATCTTGACTCCTGTCACTTTCGGATGAACCACGTGCGTGTCCACACGTGGGGTCGATAGCTGCTGCCTGGCTGCTTGGGAGCCGCGATCACGGTCACCGTCACTCGAGTGGTTCGCGGCCCTGGGGCGACGGTCACTCGCCCGCTCTTGGTGCTGATGCGAGGGACGCAACCGGTGCACACGACGCGAGTGGTAGCGGTCGTCCACTTCGGATGCTGAGACCTCACCACTAGGACCACGCGCTTGGTGCCCAACCGGACGTTCACATGTCGGGCGGTAACCGACAGCGGCACGGTCGCCTTCCGCACCGTGATCGAGGTCGATGTGGCTGTTATGGCTCGACCATCCTTCGCGACCGAGGTCACGGTGAGGGGACGGTTCTGGGCGAGCCCCGTTGGAGTCCCAGAGATCACCCCGGTGCGCCTGTCGAATACCAGGCCTCTGGGCAACGTGCCGGTCAGCCGAAAGGTCGTCCCAGCCGACAACTCCGAAAGGGTCGGAGTGATAACGACCCGCTGACGATAGGCCGCGATCGGGTGCTCCGGGTATCGAATCCACGGTGTGGGCGCTGAATCGACCACCATGATCAGTGATGCGTCAACCGATCCGTAGGCGTCACGCTGTCGGATACGCAACGGAGTCGGGTAGTCGACTGGTGCTGTGGGTATTCCCGAAATGACACCGGTGGTCCGACTCAGGGTCATTCCGGCCGGCAACTCCCCGCAGACCAGCGTGTAGGTCGTGTCGCCGTCTGTGTCAAAGGCCTCGGGGGTGATTGCGGTCGGGCTACCGACCGAGCCGATGACTCGGTTCGGGTAGTTCGCGCTGTGGTGCGGATCATCCACCGCGATGTTGACCGAGCTTGACAGCACGGCGCCTCCGGCGAAGGTCGCCTGGATGGTGACCGGGCCGACACCTGCATTCGGCTGCCGCGGCGTCCCCGACACAATTCCGTAGGTGGCGTCGAGGACGACTCCACTTGGCAAAGACCCGGCGTTGACTCGGAATGCGACGGGACGTCCGATACCTGACGTGTTGGGGGCGTAGGTCATCGTCGAACCCACTGAGCCAACCATGTCGTCGAAGAGCTTCCCGCTTGGGGCCAGGCACGCAGACGGCTCGGTGCCCGACCCGGTAGCGCCTGAACTCGCACCTGCTGATCCGGTCGATGCCGAGCCCGATGCCGCAGAGCCCGATGCCACTGAGCCCGATGCCGTCGTACCGGAGTTCTGCGCGAGGAGCGCAGCGGGAGCAAGATCGACACGTGCCGTGAAGGTGACCGTTGTCGGCGCCCGCCCAGGACTGCTTTCCGTAACCGCCACCACACGTGATCCGACCTGGGCCGCGCCTGGAGTCCAGGTCACCCGCCCGGTTGCCGAGTCGATCGCCAGCCCGGCAGCAAGGCTCGCCCTGTCCAGCGCGAAAGACTGCCCGCTCACCGTTCCGGACGGCGAGACCGAGAGGGCCTGACCGACCCGCACCGACATCGGTGACGGGTAGGAAAGGGTGTTCGTCACGGGCTGAGACGCGATATCGAATTCGACGGTGATCGGCGCGCTCGATGCACCGGCCGCATTCTTAGCCACAAGCGTGACCGTTAACCCAAGACCCGCTGTGGTGGGCACGCCGCCGATCGCGCCCGTTGCCGGGTCCAGGGTGAGCCCGGGAGGCAGCGTGCCGGTAGCAAGTGAGTAAGTGGCCGTTGGTGCGCCGGCAAGTGCCGGCCCTGGCACACTCAAGGCAGACCCGACCGTGCCATAGATCTGCTTGCTGATGGCCATACCCGGCGAATACCAAATGCGCGGACCAGGGAGCGGTGCGATGGTGGTGGCAATCCCGCCAAGTCGGGTCGGGGCTCCGTCCGCCCCGATACCGGTGATTGGCGACCCGGTAATCCGGCAGCCATTTCCGCTACCCCCGGCCGTCACGAAATAACGCAGTTGCTTGCCTGCCGCGATAAACGCCTTGATCGGAGTGCCGCTGATGATTCCGGTTATCGGGTCCACCCGTAGTCCCAGATCGCAAAGGGCTGGTGCGGCGAACCTCGCCCCGGAGGGCAGATTGCCGATGCTGCTGGCGATAGAGACGGGAGCAATCGGGACACCGACCTCCCCGACCAGTGTCACGACGCCGAAAGTTGGCTCAGTGCCCCTGCCGGAAATTGCGTACGAGATGGCGTTCTTCGCTGATTCAAGGTTGCCCTGATTAAGGCTTCCCGCGTATGTGAAGTTCAGGCTCGCTAGTCCGGTCGCTGCAGCAGTAGGGGTGCCGGAGATGGCGCCAGTGACCGGGTCCACTTTCAAGCCAGGCGCAAGACCAGGGTTCGGACTCAACTTGGAAACCGATGCGGGGTCAACTGCAGGGGTTGGGGTCACCTGCCTGATCGGCACGCCTACCCTTCCGATGATGGGCGGGTAGGTGAATGAAGGAGCTGCGGTCCAGACATCAATGGTGTTCGACTGCCTGGTCTGACTACCGGCCGAGAAAACCACCACGCGCACCCGGGTGCGCGATCCAGGCACCAGATTCGTGACGGTGAAGTCCGCACCGTTGCCACCTCCCGGGGGCATTGCCGTCCCATTCTGAGAAGCACTCACGCCACTCGTGGCCGTCCACGTCGCCGCCTCCACCGGACCGCCATCCGAGAGCCGGTAGGTGAACGTTGCCGAGTCACCCGTCTGCGACAGCAGGGTGAGGGTCGGGATCCTTGCCGTGCAGTTCGGGGTCACTGTGGACGCGGTCGACTGGGTTGCCGGATCCGTGTTCGTCCCCGACACCGTGAGCACGAATGTGGTGGTCACCCCGCAAGGGATAGCGGTCCAGGCGTTGGTGCTAAGCGGGATGGCCGTGGCAGATCCTGCAGGCAGGTAGGTCAGACTCTGCGCAACCGGCGGATAGCCCTGGGGCAAGGCGACAAGAGCCTGGGCCTGGATGGTCTGTTGAACCGGGTCAATCACGCCGGTCGTCACGGACATCACCGGTGGAGCCAACGGTGGCAGCTTCGGCTTCGACGGGCTCAGGTTCACGCCAGCGAGGGCGGTTGTCGGCGCCGCAGTGAAGTCAACGACAAAGGTCGTGTCATTGGGTGGCGCGAGGAGGTTGACGCTGGCAATCGTGAGCGACGGCGTCCCAAGCCCTGCGAAGGTGATGGTGCCCGTGCACTCCTCGAATCGACCGGTGAACGTCACCGTGGCACTTCGGGTCTCCCGAATGCACTGACCGGCGGTCACGAATCCACTCGCGACACGGCCGTCTTCGACGCGCAGGTCGACATAGACATCGAGTTGCTTCGGCGTGAAGCCCGCTACCTGTCTGCTCGAATCCGTCCAATTGGCCCTGCCATCCAGGGTGAGCCATCCCTGGTACGCCCACACATCAGAAGCATGGGCGGGCCCAGACCCTGCGAAGCTGAATCCCGTTGTCGTTGCCAAGGCCAGCGATATAACGAGCAGCGAACGGCTGAGGCGGCCCCATGTCATGGGCGAAACCTAGCAATCCTTCCACCATGTTAGGAAGGGCAACCGCCATGCACCCAAGGGAAGTCAGCCCCGCGTTCCCTCCGGCGCCCGCGGACTCGATGGGGATACCTAACGCGGCCGACCGCCGGCGCCATTCCGTGGGGGATCGCCGCTGGTCCGAACGGGTCAATGCGGTTCACCGAGTTCGGCTCGTCACGAATCGCTTCGATTGGGACAGGCCCTAGCACGTTGGTCACGGCCTCGATTGGCGGTCGGGCGACGATCGGTTCTTCCCTGACCTGCAATGGAATTCACGACTCGGGCTGGACGGTTGCATCCACCGCACGGGCGTGGCTGCGAAACGGCGTCGTGATGCCTGGCGCAACAGCCGTTCCTACGGCATCAAGAGCAAGGGCGCCGGCAAGAAGAGCTCATGTCGAGTGGCGACGACTTTCACTCGGACGTTGAACCAGATGGGGGCCCAGGCGAAACCAAGATCGATAGGAACTGGCTCCGCCCGCAGGTGACCGAGTTCCCGATCTACTAGCCGACCAGGTGCCGTTCGATCAGGCGCATTGGCATCCACGGACATGGGTCAACGCTACGGAATGGATCGATCCGGAAGGAACAAGCAAGGGAAAGCCCGTGAATCTGCCCTTGGATCCTGAAGACGTAGTTCAGGAATTGCTGGCGGCCGGGGAAACAGCTCCGCTAGGTGCGACCTGTACGGACAGGGTTGCGGTGTTGTCCTTACCTGAGCTTGGCGTCTGGGTGACCATCTGAAACTGGCGAGAGTCCCCAGCGGGAATCGTGACAGTCACAAGCGTGGTTTGCGTTCCCGTGGCAGCGCGGGTGAGGGTGCCGCCGCCAGCACAGGTGTCGATCGCCGTGAACGCGCCAGATGCGTTACCTCCCGCGCAGTAGGACGTCTGCACGGTGGCGGAGCCGTTGCTGCTCGTCATGGACTGGGTCATGGTGAACTTGGAAATGGCGAGATCGCCGAAGTTGGTGAGGAAGAACAACTGACCGCGGCCGTTCGAAGCATCAAGGCTGACGGTGAGCGGTGCCTTTGGGTTGGTTCCGGATTTTTGAGGCAGTACGGCGGCGAGGCTAAACCTGCCGACGCTAATTGAGAGCGGCGTCTTGTTCGCGGTCGTCGCGAAGATCTGAGGTTCTGCCCACGCGACGCCAGCAGGGATGGCGACGGCCAAGGCCGCCGCCATCCCGATGAGAGCTCTCGCTGTGCGTCGCATTGCTGGCTTAGGAGTTCGTGGTCGTCGCGTCCCGCAACGTCTCCGTCAGGGTCCAGGTAAGGGAGGCCGACTTGCCCTGAACGGTGCCCACGGGCTCGACGCCATTAATCGTGACCTCCGAGCCTGCTGGCAGAGAAATCGAGAACTTCAGGTGGATTTGCTGCCCGGCCACGATGTTTGCGCCCGCTGGGGTCGTCGGGACGACAGGCAAGGCCAGGGGTGTCGTCTTCAGCGCGAGGGCCGTCGATGTGCCGAGGTTGGTCGTGGTGCCGCCGCAGGCACCGGTGGACGCAGTCCATGCCACGCTGCACTGGCTCACGGAGACGGACAGCCCCACGGTGCCGTCGTTGGTGAGCGAACTTGGCGCGGAGTCAGCGAGGGACAGGCGCAGGTCCTGCCCGTCGAGGTTGCCGTCGTTTGTGTACTGGACGTAACGGTTGACGGTGTCGCCCGGCGCCATCTTGGTGATCGCCGTGGTGAAGCCGCTGCCGTTGTCCGCTTGGATGAGGCTGAGCTTGCCCGCGGTGACTGCGGTCGGGGTGGTGTTGAACGCCTGGGCAGTGAGAGTCGCGAACACTGATGTGCTGACGAGTGCAAGCCCTCCGACTCCCGCCGCGCCGATGATCGCTGCCCGGCCGACGGTTGTTCCGAAGATTCGCCGCACTGGTGTGACTGGTGATGCCATGTTTAATGCTCCACTTCTGAATTGGTTGGTGTTTGATTCCCTGCTCGTCGTGCACTTGCGTGAGTCACTAAGGCTTGAGCGGATCTACCGCCCGGCTTAGTGACTGCATCCGGGTTCGTCTGCCGGTGGCGAAGACGATGAGCGCCAGGGCATTGGCGCCAACGAGCAGGGTCAAGGCAAGTTGCTGGCCCTGCGTAGAGGACAGGAAGGCGAGGGGGTAGCCGACCCACCT
>JAULZL010000430.1:440-3724 GCA_032117355.1 Candidatus Nanopelagicales bacterium | reverse complement strand
CGACTGGCCACCGATCGCATCAGCCATCTTGGGGTATGCCGAGGCATCGGGCGCTGTTCTCGCCACCTGCTCAAACCTCTACGGGTACGGCCCTGTGGACGGGCCAATCACTGAGGTTCTCCCCCTCGCTGCGACGGGCCCAAAGGGACGGACCCGCGCCTCGATGTGGCTGGAGGCAAAGCAATGGCACGACGCTGGACGAATTCGAGCGACGGAGGTCCGCGGCTCCGACTACATCGCCGCCTCAGAGCAATCCCGGCTCGGATCGAAGCGCGTCGTTCCACGAATCCTGTCCGGCAAATCGGTGAGCCTCATCGGCGGCCTCGACTATCCGCACACGTGGACTTCCCCCATCGACGTTGCCACCGCACTGGTCACCTGCGCAGCCGACGAGCGGGCCTGGGGCCAGGCATGGCATGCACCGAGCAACGCTCCGCTGTCGCAACGAGAGGTCATCCACGATCTGGCGGCAGCGGCTGGGGTGCCGGACGTGAAGGTCACTCAATTAGCCCCGGCGCTGCTGTGGGCCCTCGGAGTCGTGAATCCAGTGCTGCGCGAGTTCCGTGAAACTGCTTACCAGTTCAACTGGCCGTACATCATGGATGACTCAGCCACCCGCACCACTTTCGGCCTAGAGCCGACACCGTGGTCGCATGTGATCGAGGACGTGGTCAACGCCTACCTTCGACGGACCGAGTAAGGCACGCACCCTTCAGGCGCCGCTCACTACCTCGACGGATCCCGCGAGGCAAGTGACAGTCAGGCGGGGCTGGCGTTACACGTGACGCCAGCCCCCAGCTCATCACTCAGCGAAGTCTCCACCCCGACCACTGACCTTCCCACGACGGGGATTCGGACGGTCGTACTTGAAGATCAAGAGGCCAATCATGGCCGCGTAAACGAGTATGAGAACGATTCCGATGACCATGATTAACCTAGAACGCTCCAGACAACGAGCGCGAAGACGACCAAACTCAGGCCGACGACCCCCACCGCGGTGAGCGAGAGGAAACTTCGCGATGACGCGATCTTCTGACTCAGTGCTGAGGGGTTGCTGACCTTCCCGAGGTCAACCAGCAACGCCTGGGCCTCGCGAATCACCGCAAACTGAGAGATCACCGCAAGAAGCCCCGTGGTGGCTGCCACGGCAATGGCAAGGTAGCGCGATGCGTCACTCGCATCCGCGAAAGTTCCTTGTGCAGCAAGGACGAAGACAGCGATAAGAACCAAGGCTGGCGCGACCTGGGCCAGGATTATTTGCTGCCTCTTGTCGTTCCAGAGGTCCAGCAGGGTCTTCTCATCCATGGCTACTCATTTCATTGGCAGAGTGAGAACATCTCAACTCGTAGCCACAGCGTAGGTGACCGAGGAGCATCTCGCCCCCTGGATATGTTGAGGCTGAACACTCGCACCGTATTCGACGCGTATTCCCGCTGGTCGTGGAGCCTGACGGTCGCACCTGCGAATTTGTGATTTGCGTCCATGACCAGCCGTGGACGAAAGAACTCGGCCATCTGAGGCACTCGTCTGCCGTTCCGCTTGATCTTCTCGTCGAGATCATTCACTCAAGCACTGGCAGGGATGGTCTCAGATCTCAAGGATCATCAAGCGCGACCCGTAATCCCATGTTCATAGCCCGGAAGTCCGGGGATAAATGACGCACCCCATCCACGATTGTGCGTCGGATGGCAGCAAGCACTGTGTGACGCGACTGTTATCACGCCCCTCCGTTGCGCGTTGACATGGAGATCAACGAGAGACGAGGCATGTGACCGCCAGCCCAGGCCACGGACTGTTCGTCACGTACCGGTAGACCTGCCCCGCGGAGTGTCACTACCGGGACTTGCTGGCTGCCACCAATGCATCCACGAGCATGCCAGCCCACATGGCAGCAACTGCCTCACGCAGCGACTTCGAAAGGCCCGACCCGCCTATGGCGGTGACACCCAGCGGCAGTGCCTGGGCAAGGATGGAAAACGCGGACGATGACTCCCGACTCAATCGGGGCTCCAGTTTGCGCAGCCGATCAGCAAACACCTGAACCAGCGCCCGCCGCGCTTCCTCAATCCGTTCGGCGATGTAAGGGTTGGTTCGTGACTGGGCCAGTGCCTCCAGCCGCAGCCACCGAATATCTCCTCGCCGGGGGTTGAGCAACGTCACGATAAACCCCTGGATGGCATCGCGGTCGACTCCGCTGACCTCCAGAATCGCGAAGAGGTCCTCGATGTCCTGCTCCGCGAGTCCGCGAAAGAGATAGGCGTAGGCCTCAGCGATGAGTTCCTCCTTTCCACCCGTCGGGAAGTGACGATAGATGAGGGTGTGGGAGACGCCAGCTGCAGCCGCAACGTCCTTGACCTGGACTTCTTGACCGGCCCGCAGAACATCGGCAGTGGCTTCGATAAGGGCCGCTTTTCCGCTACCCCGCTTGACCGTCACCAGCACACCCTATGCCCAAAGTGACATGCAAGGTAACGCGCTGTCACTTGTGTCAGGCCGGCGAGCATTATCTTTTCATATTTTGTAACACCGTGTTACTCTATGTCACATGGTGTTACTTAACGCCGAATCGTTTCCACAACAACTCAGGAGATCCTCAATGAAACGACCGCTGACATACGCTGTCGCTGCCCTAGGAATCGCCGGGCTATCTGCATCGCTGATGGGCCTAGTGCTTCCCAGCGCCGCGTCCGCGGCAACCACCGACGTAACGGTGGACTGGACTGTCACTCAGGACTGGGGTACCGGCTACCAGGGATCCGTGCGAGTTCTCAACAACTCCGGCCGCACTATCGCTCCCTGGCGCATCAGCGTCCCGTATGGCAACACCATCTCTTCCACCTGGGACGCCACCTCAACCGCTACTGCCGATGGGTACCGTTTCAGCGGGCCGTCCTGGAACAGCGCTCTGGCTCCGGGTGCATCTGCCACCTTCGGATTCATCGCGAGCTCGAAGGGTGGCGCAGCCAAGCCCACGTCCTGCACCCTGACGGGCGGAACGTGCTCCATCCTCGGGACGGAATCCAACACCGTCTCCCCAGCGGCGACGACCACGCCGACTGCCACACCCGCACCCACGCCCGCCTCAACTCCGTCCGCATCCGGAGCGTTGTCCGCACCCACCCTCACCGTCGGCGTGAAGGTGACATCAGACTGGGGCTCGGGCCGCAACGTGGATTTGACGGTCACCAACAGCGGGCCCTCCCCCGTCACCTCCTGGTCGGTTTCCCTCCCGTGGTCAGGCACCAGCGTCAGCATGTGGAATGCAACGGGAAGACTCGCCGGTG
>JAULZL010000430.1:0-430 GCA_032117355.1 Candidatus Nanopelagicales bacterium | reverse complement strand
ATGGCTCTCTGGCACCAGGTGCATCGGTGACGGCCGGAATGACAGACTCGGGCGTCTTCAACGCGCCGCTGACCTGCACGGCTGCGGTCGGTTCGTGCGTGATCAGCGGTCAACCAGCCCCCGTGGCTGCGACTCCCACGATCGCACCGACACCCACTGCCACCCCCGCTCCGTCATCAACGTCCTACACGCCGAAGCCGGGTGCATACGCCGGCAGCAGGAAGGTCATCGCCTACTACCCCTCCTGGGCTACCTACGCCCGCAACTACCAGGTAACCGACATCCCCGGCAGCAAGGTCACGACCATCAACTACGCCTTCGCCAACATCCAGAACGGGAAGTGCGTCCTCGGCGACTCCTACGCCGACACGGACAAGGCATTCGCAGGTGACACCTGGGATCAGGGCGCGCTGCGCGGCAACTTCAACCA
>JAULZL010000429.1:0-4483 GCA_032117355.1 Candidatus Nanopelagicales bacterium | reverse complement strand
GACCAGATCACCGTCGACCCGGGCATCACCGAATGGGCAGGCGTCGCGGTATTCAAGAAGGCCCACCGCCTCTACCAGGAGCGGGGCTACCGCACCCGCCTGCTCTCCGCCGCCTTCCGAAACCACATGCACTGGAGCCAGTTCATCGGCGGTGACGTCGTCATCTCCCCGCCGTTCGGATGGCAGCAGCGCATCAATGCCAGCGGCATCGAACCGGTGCACCGGCTCGACGACCCAGTCGACCCACGGATCGTCGAAGACCTCTACGACAACTTCGCGGAGTTCCGCAAGGCGTACGACGAGGACGGCCTGAGCACCGCCGAGTTCACCGGCTACGGCGCCACCGCCCGAACGCTGCGCCAGTTCCTCGCTGCGAACACCGAACTCGAGTCATTCGTCCGCGACGTCACGATCGCCAACCCCGACAAGTAGCCACCGGGCACTCCCCCTCCGAATAAATAGGGCGACCTCGACGATCCCGCGTCCGCGCGAGGTGTCAGTTCCAGCCCTCACGGTCGTTCATCGTGCGCTTCTCGACTTCGCTCCTTACCCGGTTGATCGCCGACGCTCAGCCGAAAGGAGTCAGGCCGTCACCCATCGCCTGCACAGATTGCGGGTAGGGAGACGAGTGAGTTCTCGGTTTAGCCGCAGGGTCACCTGTGGCTCATGTCAACCAAGCTGCTGGTTCGATGATCAAGGTCATCGTGCGTAATCATCGCAAGAGGTGGCTCCATTGCCCAACGGAGCGGGTGTTGATCCCTCGCGATCGGAGCGTGGCGCCCCTAACTACCGCTGATCGGCCACACGACCAATGTCCGTTCCATCACCATGCAGTTGCACCACGCAATGGGACGTAGCCACCCACTCGCAATGTCGCCAAGTGGTCGCGCCCAGGATTAGGCCCCACCACTTGGGGGGTCCCAAATCTCGAATAGTGCGTTCTCACGCCACCTACGCTGGGCAGCATGCGCATCCGAATTCTGGTACTCGCCGGCTTGATGGTCGCCACACTTGCCGCGTGCGGCGATTCGAAGGAATCGTCCACCGCCGAGGATCCACAGGCCCTCGCCGTGAAACTCATCAACCAATACGCGACAGCGGTGTTCGATCGGGACCAGGAGGGACTGGGCAACCTGCTGTCTGAGGCCTACCTGTTGCGTCGCACCAATGGCAGCGGCTACGACCGCGAGGGGTACATCGCTGCCCTCGCCGATGGCAGTGGCTACGACCTCGTCACGTACGAACTGTCCGACATCACGGCCAAGCAGGATGGTGACATCCTCGTCGCGATGTTCACCCTCGATGCCGACATCGAGGAAGACGGACAGTCGGTGATCTCGGAGCCGAGCCCATCGCTCGTCACCTTCGTCCGCGTGGATGGCGAATGGAAACTCGCCTCGGATGCCTTCTTCAGCAAGTAGGGGGCCTCGCCCCCGCGCGATGGTAGGTAGCCGGCTCATCCGATGTCACTCAGTGGTGCGCCGCGACTGGGACTAGACCCCACCAATTGGGGGGTCCCACGTTTCGAATGACGTGTTCTCTAGCCCCCTAGATTCACGGGTATGCGATTCAAAATCCTGGTACTTGCCGGCCTGATGGTTGCCACACTTGCCGCGTGTGGCGGATCGAAGTCATCGTCCACCGCCGAGGACCCGCAGGCCCTCGCAACAGACCTCATCAATCAGTACATAACAGCGGTTTTCGAGCGGGACCAGGAGGCACTGGGCAACCTCCTGTCCGACGCCTACGTGCTGCGTCGCACCGATCGCAGCGGCTACGACCGCGAGGGGTATGTCGCTGCCCTCGCGGAAGGAAGCGACTACGGCTTCGTCAACTACACCGTCTCCGACATCACGGCCAAGCAGGACGGTGACATCCTCGTCGCGGAGTTCGTCCTCGATGCCGACATCGAGGAAGGCGGACAGTCGATGACCTCGGAGCCGAGCCCATCGCTCGTCACATTCGTCCGTGTGGACGGCGAATGGAAGCTCGCCTCGGATGCGTTCTACAGCAAGTAGGGCGCATCACCAGCATCTACGGAGCCAGCCCTGCCTGCTGCGCTGCATTGAGCATGAACACGTTGACCGCGTCGTACCAGACCTCATTGAGGCCGATCCACGATGCGGCCATCTGCGCGGGAGAGTCCCGGTACTCCTCCATGCCTGCGACGCCCCAGGTGCTGGACCACACGGCATAGCCGGGGTCCAGGCTGCCGGCAGCGACGATCGATGCAGTCGCGGTGACGATGCAGTAGGCGAGTGCGTAGGCAGACTGCAGGAGCTCCTGACCCGTCTGGCCTGGCGCTGGACCGAATCCCATGGCGATGTAATGGAGCTGGGTGGCAATCGGCAGTTGGCCGCCGATGATGGCACGGCCTTCCTGGGTACCTTGCAACCGCAGCACATCACGCGCGTACGCCTCGTTGGCCTTGCCCGCCGCGATCAGAAATGTGACTCCCCTGACATACCCGTGGGAACCCACGGATATGTCAGGGGACCCACATTTCATCGGCAAAACTCCTCGGATCATTCAATTCTGCTCGTCACGTCGCGATCCACGATTCGATCGTGCGTGAGTGTCGGCGGATACGGCATCGATGACCCAACTACCCCCTGATGAGAGGGGGTCATTCCATCAGCCGGAGCCTCGATAGCCCGAATAGCCTTGCGACGTGCGTATCCGACTGCTCCTCGTATCCGCCCTGATGGGCACACTTTTCGCTACCGCGGCCTGTGGCGGTTCGACGGCGGGCGGCGCCAGCACTCCCACTGATGATCCAACCGCGCTGGCAACTGAGCTCATCAACCAATATGCGGCGGCCATCTTCGATCGTGACCAGCAAGCACTGGGTGATCTCCTGTCCGACGCCTATCTGTTGAGGCGCACCGATGGAAGCGGCTACGACCGTCAAGGCTTCGTGAGCGCCATTGGCGAAGGGAGTGACTATGAGCTCGTCAGCTACACCCTTACCGACATCACTGCCCAGCAGGACGGTGACATTCTGGTGACGACGTTCACCCAAGATGTCGATGTCGTGGAAGGCGGTAAGCCTGTGATTTCCCGGCCAAGCCCAGCACTCGTCACCTTTGTTCGCGTTGACGGGCAGTGGAAAGTCGCCTCCGAAGGATTCTTCAGCGAGTGAGGAGTCCGCGAAGGTGCGTTATTTCAAGCGCCCCAACCGGTTGCTCGAGCAGCACAACGAGGTCCTGTGCCGGGTGTCTGCGCTGTCGCAGGCGAACCTGCCGGGCAACTCGCTTTCCTTTCGACCGTGAGATGGCCGCGGGCATGCGCGCCATGTTGCGGGCGCCCCCCCCCCGAAGTGGGGGCTGTCTTGGGTCGCGAACTGGCATCCGCACGGATCCGACGGCAAGTACGTTGAAGTACTCCAATCGTCGAAAGGCATGACATGTCACGGCAACTCATAACCCGGCTTGGCATCGGACTCACCGTGGCTGCTGTCTCGTTGACATTCACGGGCGCGACGTCGCGTGCGGATACCCCTGCGCCCATTGCGCAGATCCCACTTGACGGCTCTGCGTACAGCGGCGCACTGTCCCCAGATGGAAGCCGCCTGTACGTGTCGGCGGATGTCCTAGATGCCAATGACCAGACCCTTCCCGGGTTGCTCGACGTCATAGATACCGGCACGAACACCGTGATTGCCCGGATCCCACTCGGCAAGTGGCCCGGGTTCCCCGTCGTGAACCGAACCGGCTCCCGCGTGTACGTCCCCAACGTGGAGAGCGGCACCGTCAGCGTGATCGACGCCACGGTGAATGCTGTCGTCGAGACGATCGAGGTGGGCGGTGAGCCGTATCGGCAGGCGCTCATGCCCAGTGGACGGACCTTGTTCGTCAGCAACAGAGAGGGTGGCGACCTCATCGTGATCGACACCCAAACCAACAGCATCACGAAGCGGATCGCCTTGGGAGGCGATGTGGATGCACTCGTGCTCTCCTCGAATGCACGCCACCTCTACATCACCAACATTGACTTGGATCGCTTCGACGTGCTCGACACGAAGACCCTCAAGATTGTGGCCCAGGTCAAGATCCCCGGTCGTCCGATGCGTCCAACGCCAACCCCGAACGGGCAGTTCATCATCGTTCCCACGTGGGAATCAGATCAGGCGTTCATCCTGGATGCGCGCAGCTACGCAAAGGTCGGCAGCGTCGACGTGGGTCGGAGGCAGGCTCCCGCCGTTGTCACCGCCGACAGCCAATCCGCATGGATTGGCAGCATTGACTCCGACACCATCAGTGAGATTCGTCTGCCGAAACCCCAAAAGCCCCAAGCAGCAGTCATCCGAACTGTCGAGGGTGTGCCGCATTCGTTCCACCTGCTCCTCAATGCCGACGACTCAACCCTGTTCGCAGAGCCAGGGGCGTGCGCTGTCAGCGATGCGACGCGAGCCGACGACGCCAATGCACTGCGCAACAAGCTCGCGCAGGCCGTTCCGGGCCAGCGAATCAACATCGCGGGG
>JAULZL010000428.1:0-10786 GCA_032117355.1 Candidatus Nanopelagicales bacterium | reverse complement strand
AGTTCCGGGAGCGCCATGCGAACGGCGAGCGGGTCCACAACCCGTACACCAAGCTGTTCGAGGAGCGGATCATCTTCCTCGGGGTGCAGATCGACGATGCATCCGCGGACGACGTCATGGCGCAGTTGCTGTGCCTGGAGTCGATGGATTCTGATCGCGACATCCAGATCTACATCAACTCACCCGGTGGTTCCTACACGGCGATGACGGCGATCTACGACACCATGCAGTTCGTCAAGCCGCAGGTGCAGACGGTATGCCTCGGCCAGGCTGCTTCGGCCGCGGCGGTGCTGCTCGCTGCCGGCACCCCGGGCAAGCGATTCGCCCTGCCACATGCCCGGATCCTCATTCACCAGCCCTATACCGAGGGTGGCGGCCAAGGTTCTGACATCGAGATCCAGGCGAATGAGATCCTGCGCATGCGGGTGGAGATGGAAGGCATCCTCGCCAAGCACAGTGGCCGTTCCCCCGAGGACGTCGCCAAGGACATCGAGCGGGACAAGATTCTCACCGCGGATGCGGCGAAGGACTACGGCATCATCGACGCCGTTATTGCCTCGCGCAAGGCGTAGACCAGGCGTCAGCAGCACCTCGCGCTCACCAGCATTTCTGGTGCTGCGCGAGGTTTTGCTTTGTGGCGTCGGGCATCGTAGGGAGCACGTGCAGACCTTGGTCATGTACGTGCCTAAATCGCTCATAAGAGGCTCTGGCAGGGTACGGTCATAGTCGGTCAGTACGGGTGCCGATCGAGCGGGCCCTAAGGGGCGATGGAAGGGAGCCTTGGTGGCGCGCATCGGCGAGAGCGGGGACCTTCTCAAGTGCTCTTTCTGCGGAAAGAGCCAGAAGCAGGTCAAGAAGCTCATTGCGGGGCCAGGGGTCTATATCTGCGATGAATGCATCGACCTGTGCAACGAGATCATCGAGGAAGAACTCAGTGAGGCGTCCGACCTTCAGTTCGGTGATCTACCCAAGCCCCGCGAGATCTACGAGTTCCTCGACCAGTACGTCATCGGTCAGGACGTGGCAAAGAAGGCGCTGGCGGTAGCCGTCTACAACCACTACAAGCGGGTTCAGGCGGGTTCCGGAGATCGTCCCAAGGACGATCAGGTCGAGCTCGCCAAGTCCAACATCCTGCTCCTCGGTCCGACCGGGTCCGGCAAGACGCTGCTGGCACAGACCCTGGCCCGAATGCTGAACGTCCCCTTCGCCATTGCCGATGCGACCGCCCTCACTGAGGCGGGATATGTCGGGGAGGATGTCGAGAACATCCTGTTGAAGTTGATCCAGGCTGCCGACTACGACGTGAAGAAGGCTGAGACGGGGATCATCTACATCGATGAGATCGACAAGGTGGCTCGTAAGAGCGAGAACCCGTCGATCACCCGCGACGTCTCAGGCGAGGGTGTTCAGCAGGCTCTACTGAAGATCCTGGAGGGAACCACCGCATCGGTACCACCTCAGGGCGGTCGCAAGCATCCGCACCAGGAGTTCATCCAGATCGACACCACGAACGTGCTCTTCATCGTGGGTGGTGCGTTCTCCGGCCTTGACCACATCATCGAGCAGCGCATCGGCAAGAAGCGCGTCGGATTCACCTTCGACATCGTCGATGGCGAGCGGGTCGAACGGCAGGACACCAATCCCGATGACATCTTCGGCATGGTCATGCCGGAAGATCTCCTCAAGTTCGGCATGATCCCGGAGTTCATCGGCAGGCTGCCGGTGTTCACCTCGGTCACCAAGCTTGACCGGGCCGCCCTCGTCAGCGTGCTGACTGAGCCACGCAATGCCCTGATCAAGCAGTACCAGCGACTCTTCGAACTCGACAATGTCGAACTGGAGTTCGCGCCGGAGGCCCTTGATGAGATTGCCGATCAGGCCCTACTGCGTGGCACCGGGGCGCGTGGCCTGCGGGCGATCCTGGAAGAGGTTCTGCTCAACGTTATGTACGACGTGCCAAGCCGCATTGACGTCGCCCGGGTCATCATCACCGGTGAGGTTGTCCGCGACAGCGTGAATCCAACCATCATTCCGCGCGATGTCCCGCGGCGCGAGCGACGCGAGAAGTCCGCCTAGTCCAACGGGTACTCAGCCCCGGAGCACTGCGTTGTGGATACCGCCCCGGGGCCCACTTCCCCTCGTCATCGTCTCGTTCTTGCCGGGCTCGTACTCGGTTCCTGTGGTCTGCTAGTTGTCTGGGCTTTGCGGACCCAGAACCCCTCCTTGCTCCCACTTGAGCTGTCTATTGCGGCAATCGGGATCCCGCTGGCCTGGACCGACGTCAGGCAGCACCGACTGCCGAATCGATCCATGTTGCTCCTCTACGGGCTCGTCGCCGTCACGTTGGTAGCCGCCTGGGCAATGGGCGAACGGCACCTGCTTCCGGCCGTGATCGGCGCCGGCCTTTGGTCCGTGGTGGTCGGCGGCCTATGGCTTGCAGGCGGTGGCCAGGGGATGGGCGCCGGCGACGTCAAGCTCGCCCTGGTGCTGGGAGTCGGCGTTGGCGCCGTGGGCGTAGGAGCGGCAGTCGTGGCCTTGGGCCTGGCCTTTGCTCTTGGTGGCCTGGCCGCCCTTCTCGCCCTGGCTTCCGGTCGTCGTGGGGCGATCCCCTTCGGGCCGGCGCTCGTGGCCGGATGGTTCCTTGGCCTGCTCATTGGCGAGCCAAGCTGGGCTGCCCTGGTGGGCCGCTGACGTCAATCTGCGATCGGTGCCAGGGTGGCGGTGACGTTGATCGGCCCGGCGGCCTCCACGATGGTCAGGTCGGCGATTCGCCCGGCGGCCGCGATGTCACCCACGACTAGCCGCAAGCGCTCGGCAGCCATCGGCTCTGCTGTGACGATCGCGACGTCGACATCGGCTCGCATCGACGCACTCGCCTCGCTCTTGGCCTTGCGCACCTGCGTCAGCACGGCGGCTACGTCCGCCACCAGGGCCGGATCCTGCCCGGCCGAAAGGGTGCGAGTGGCGGCTCCGTCTGGCCAGGGAGAACGATGCACGGAACCCTCCTGCCACCAGCTCCAGACTTCCTCGGTCACGAAGGGCAGGAACGGCGCAAAGAGGCCCAGCAGGGTTCGCAAGGTGGTTGCCAGGGTGGCCTTTGCGGAGGCGGCAGCAGCGTCCCCCTGGCCGCCGTATGCGCGCTCCTTGACGAGTTCAACGTAGTCGTCGGTGAAGTTCCAGAAGAAGGCCTCGGCCACCTCAAGGGCCTTCGTGTAGTTGTAGTCCTCGAAGGCGGCGGTCGCCTGGTCGACCGTCTCGGCGAGAACCGACAGCAGCGCCCGATCGATCGGTGCGGTGATCGCGGCGGCGTCCTCCTGGGCATCCAACTTCAGCACGAACAGGCTGGCATTGAGGATCTTGATCGCCAGGCGACGGCCGATCTTCATCTGCCCGACATCAAAGGCAGTGTCGGTTCCGGGCCTGCCCGATGCCGACCAGTAGCGGACGGCATCGGAGCTGTACTCGTCGAGCATGCCCATCGGCGTGACGACATTTCCCTTGGACTTGCTCATCTTCTTTCGGTCTGGATCAAGGATCCACCCGGAGATGGCAGCGTGGGCCCAGGGCAGGCGATCCTCTTCAAGGTGGGCGCGCACCACGCTGGAGAACAGCCAGGTCCGGATGATCTCGTGTGCCTGCGGCCGCACGTCCATCGGAAAGACTCGCGACCACAGATCTGGGTCGCGCTCCCATCCGCCGGCGATTTGCGGGGTGAGCGAGCTGGTCGCCCAGGTGTCCATCACATCCGGATCACCGATGAAGCCGTTGGCCTGGCCGCGCTGGGTTGCGTCGTATCCGGGTGGCGCCTCGCTGCTCGGGTCGATTGGCAGAGTCGCCTCGTCCGGCACGATGACCTGGTCGTACTGCGGATTGCCATCGGCATCAAGTGGGTACCAGACGGGGATCGGCACGCCGAAGAAGCGCTGGCGGGAGATCAGCCAGTCACCGTTGAGGCCCTCAACCCAGTTCTCGTATCGAACCTGCATGTGCGGCGGGTGCCAGGCGAGTTGGGCGCCGCGCTCGACAAGCTGGGTGCGCAGGCCGGGCTCGCGGCCGCCATTGGTGATGTACCACTGCCGGGTGGTCACGATTTCGAGCGGCTTGTCGCCCTTCTCGAAGAACTTCACCGGGTGGGTGATCGGCCGAGGCTCGCCGACGATGTCACCGGACGAGGTCAAGGCCGCGACCATCCGCTCCTTTGCGGTGTGCGTAGTTGCCCCGGCCAGGGTTGCGTAGAGCTCCTGGCCATCGGCGGTGGTGATCCAGTCCGGGACATCGGCGATCACTCGGCCGTCCCAACCGATGATCGGGCGGGTAGGCAACTGGAGTTCCCGCCACCAAGTGACGTCTGTCAGGTCACCGAAGGTGCAGATCATCGCGATCCCGGATCCCTTCTCGGGATCAGCGAGGTGGTGGGCGACGATTGGCACCTCGACGCCGAACCCGGGAGTGGTCACCGTCGCGCCGAAACTGGCCCGGTACCGCTCGTCATCGGGGTGGGCCACCAACGCAACGCAGGCAGCGAGCAGCTCCGGCCGGGTGGTCTCGATATAGATGCGCGTCTCGGGGTCGGCGGTCGTCGGGAAGCCGATGCGATGGTAGGCACCGGGTCGCTCGCGATCCTCTAGCTCGGCCTGAGCGACGGCGGTGCGGAAGGTGACATCCCACAGGGTTGGCGCTTCCGACTGATAGGCCTCGCCGCGGGCGAGGTTGCGGAGAAACGCGATCTGGCTGACGCGCTGAGCATTGCGGTCGATGGTCTGGTAGGTCTGAGTCCAGTCGATGGACAGCCCCATCCGGCGCCAGAGGTCCTCGAATACGACCTCGTCCTGGGTCGTCAACCGCTCGCACAGCTCGATGAAGTTGCGCCGGCTGATGGGAACCTGCTGCTTGGGGTCGGGCTCGGCCGGCGGCTCAAAGGCAGGGTCGTAGGGCAGGGCCGGATCGCAGCGCACCCCGTAGTAGTTCTGCACTCGACGCTCGGTAGGCAGGCCATTGTCGTCCCACCCCATGGGGTAGAAGACCTCGAACCCACGCATCCGCTTGTAGCGAGCCATGCAGTCGGTGTGCGTGTACGAGAACACGTGACCCACGTGAAGTGAGCCGCTCACCGTCGGGGGCGGAGTGTCGATGGAGTAGACCTGCTCGCGGGTCTTCGTCCGATCAAACCGATAAGTCCCGGCGGCCTCCCAGGCCTGCGACCACTTCGCCTCGATGCCCTCGATCGACGGCTTCTCGGGAAGTTTCCGGCCAGCCTGAGCGGGTGCATGAGGGGTCGTCGTCACGATCCGAATCATATGGACGTTCGGCGCATACACTGCGAGCGTGCCGAATGAGCGGTCAGGTGAGTGGGCGGGCGGCGAGCATCGCAGCGAGGGATCCCGGCATGCCGACATCATTCGAGCCCTGATGGAGCGGTGGCCGGAGAATCGCATCGAGCCGTCACTGGTGCGAATTGCCTCGGTGGTCGAGCTCCTTGGTGATCCGCAGCGGTCGTACCCGGTCATCCACGTCACCGGGACGAATGGCAAGACATCCACCGCGCGAATGATCGAGTCGCTACTGAGGGCCTTTGGGCTGCGCACGGGGCTCTTCACCTCACCGCACCTGATGGACCCACGCGAGCGGATCTGCTTCGAGGGCGAACCAATTTCGATGGAGCGATTCAACGCCACGTGGGATGACATTCGGCCCTACGTCGAACTGGTGGATGCGCAGTCGGTGGCTGATGGCGGTATTCCGCTGTCCTTTTTCGAGGTCATGACAACGATCGCGTTCTCGGCCTTCGCGGACGCGCCCGTGGACGTTGCGGTCATCGAGGTTGGGATGGGCGGGGAGTGGGACGCCACGAATGTGGCCGATGGCACAGTTGCCGTCATCACGCCGATCGGGCTGGACCACATGGATTACCTGGGCGACACCGTGGAGCTGATTGCGGTTGAGAAGTCCGGCATCATCAAGTCGGGTGCCCGCGCCGTCCTCGCCCGGCAGGAGCCTGGTGTGGCCGACGTGCTGCTGACCCGTTGCACTGATGCGGGCGCGGTTGCCGTTCGCGAGGGCATGGAATTCGCGGTCATCGAGCGGGACATGGCGGTCGGCGGGCAGGTCCTGGTGCTGCAGGGTCCGCAGGGGACGATCGAGGATGTGTTCGTCCCGCTGTACGGGGACCATCAGGCGCAGAATGCCGCGATCGCACTTGCGGCGGTCGAGGAATTCCTCGCCGGCGACCGGGACCTCGATGCGGAGACGATCCGCGAGGGCTTCATGACCGTGACCTCCCCGGGTCGGCTCGAGGTGGTGCGCCGAAGCCCGACGGTGATCGTCGATGCCGCCCACAACCCCCATGGTGCCCGGGCGATGGGACAGGCCCTCGCCGATGAGTTCGACTTTGCGACCCTGGTTGGCGTGGTCGGAGTTCTGGCTGACAAGGATGCCCAGGGCATCCTGATCGCACTGGAATCGATTCTCGACAGCATCGTGGTGACCGTGCCGGCCACCGCTCGAGCGATGCCGGCCGAGGAACTCGCGGTTCTGGCCGCCGAGATCTTCGGAGAGGACCGGGTGTGGATCGAGCACTCGCTCCCGGATGCCATCGAGCGGGCGGTGACGTTGGCCGAAGAGGTCAATGACTACGGCGGTGCAGGGGTCCTGGTGACCGGATCGGTGGTACTCGTGGGAGAGGCAAAGCGGTTGATGGCTCGGCGGGAGCGCGGATGAAGGTTCTCTGTTCGTCTGTGCTCGGAATCGAGGCCGTGGTGGTGTTCCTTGCCAGCCTGGTCGCTTCGACCAACGGCTCGGTCAGTAGCCAGGGCCTGGCGATCGGCCTCGGGGCCGCACTCGCCCTGGTTCTGTTTCTGTCCATCGGGGTGCTGCGCCGAGCCGGGGCGCGGCCCTATGGAATCTGGTGGGGCTCGATCCTGCAGGTGGTGGTCGTGGGCATCGGCGTGTGGGTCCCAACCATGTTCGTGGTTGGCGGCATCTTCGCGGTGCTGTGGATCGTGGCGGTGCACACGGGGTCTCGGGTGGATTCCCTGCGCGAGGCCCACCGGGCCGACCCGGGCTCTTCCCAGCCATAGGCCGACTACCTCGCGACCAGGGTTGGCAGCCTGGTCCGTACACTCGCCCCTATTCGGCGTATCAATCTCGCGGCCCCGCTTGGGGTACCGCACCTTCCGTAGGAGATCCCGTGTCTGAGCGCACCCTTGTCCTGATCAAGCCCGATGGCGTGGCCCGTGGCCTCGTGGGGGAGGTTCTCGGACGGATCGAGCGCAAGGGATTCCGCGTTGTCGCCCTCGAGATGCGCACGCTAACGGCGGAACTTGCCGAGGCGCACTACGGCGAGCACCAGGGCAAGCCGTTCTTTGGGGATCTGGTTGCCTTCATCACGAGTGCCCCACTCGTGGCTGCCGTGATCGAGGGCCCGGAGGCCATCGCCTCCTGGCGGACGATGATGGGCGCAACCAACCCGGCAAACGCCGCCCCCGGCACCATCCGTGGTGACCTGGCCACCGAGACCCAGAACAACGTGACCCACGGTTCTGACTCCACCGAGTCGGCAGCTCGTGAGATAGCGCTGTTCTTCCCCGGGCTGTAGCAGTGCGTCCGGCCGCGATTGGCCTAGCGGTCGGGGCGGTGGTGGGCGCGGGGGTCGCCGCGGCTAGCCGGGGCCCGACGCTGGTTGAGTGGCCGGGCCGGGTACGGACGGCCTTCCCCTTCGTTCTCGGCGGACTCGTTGGAGCAGGGACGGGGATCGTGCTTGGCTCCTGTGCGTCGGCGATGCAGTTGGCGAGGGGCCGCGCGCCCTCGCTGGGTGTGCCCATCGCATCTGGCGCACTACTCGGGGTGAGTTCGGCAGCGGTAGCGGTCGGCAGGCATCGACTGCTGGACAGGATGACCACCGAGGGGCGTGGCTTGGACCCGGCCTTCGCCCAGGGCCCGATTGAGACGGGCGCCTCCGGTTCAGCTGGTTCCCTGATCCCGGCCAGTTCCCTGGGCCGCGAGGGTGCCCGATTCGTTGGGACGATGACGACCGCCGAAGACATCCGCACCGTCACCGGCCTGGAGCCGATTACCTCGCCCGTGCGAATCTTCGTCGGCGTTGAATCGGCACCGACCGTGCCGGAGCGGGTGGCCCTGGCGATGGCAGAACTACGTCGTACCGGGGCCTTCGATCGGGCCCACCTGCTGATCGAGGCACCTGCCGGCTCGGGCTACGCGAATGCCACGCCGGTTGACGTCCTGGAGATTCTCACCCGGGGCGATGTCGCCTCGGTGGCGATTGGCTACGGGCTGCTGCCGTCCTTTCTCTCCCTGGGCCGGGTCGATCTCGCGGCCGAAACTCAACTGCGGCTGCTTGAGGCGATCACCACCGAACTTGCCGGCCGCATGCACCGGCCGCGCCTATTGCTCTACGGGGAGAGCCTCGGCGCGAAGGTGCAGCAAGCGGCCATCCCGGCGGGGCTTGCCGACCTGGATCGCTTCGAGATCGCTGCCGCCCTGTGGGTGGGCACACCGGGGGGAGTGGTTGCCGACGCATTTCATCGCCGCTGCGCAAGTGCATCCATCAGGGTCGACCGTCCGGAGCAGATTCCCGTGCCGCTCCCGGCCGTTCGCCCCCGCGTGTGGTTTCTGGAGCATGACGGGGATCCGGTGGTGCGCTTTCGGCCGGAGGTGTTCCGTGCGCGACCCGACTGGCTGCCCGCTGACGGGACCAGGGGGCGCAATATCCCGGATGGGATGACGTGGAAGCCGGGGATCACCTGGGCCCAAGCCCTCGTCGACACGATGTTCGCGACGAATATCAAGCCCGGCGACTTCAAGAGCCTGGGGCATGACTATCGAGCAGATCTAGGAGCGGTGGCAACCTCGGCCTTCGGGTTGACCGCGGATGCTGCGGTGGCAGAGCGACTTGAGGAGCGGCTGCGATTCCTTGAGGTGCAGCGGGCCGAGCGGATTGCTGAAAAGGGAGAATCTTCCTAAATCGGGCACCGTCTGCTGGACAGCATAGGATGTGGGAGTCCTGCACCCGTCCGAAAGGCTCGGTCAATGGCATCAGCATCGTCCTCGTTCGTCGGTCGCGACATGGCCGTCGACCTCGGGACGGCTAATACGCTGGTCTACGTCCGTGGTCGCGGCGTGGTCCTCAACGAGCCGTCCGTCGTCGCCATCAACAACAACACCGGTGGAATCCTGGCCGTTGGCTCCGAGGCCAAGCGGATGATCGGTCGGACACCGGGCAACATCGTGGCGATCCGGCCCCTCAAGGACGGCGTCATCGCCGACTTCGACACCACCGAGCGAATGCTGCGCTACTTCATTCAGAAGGTTCACAAGCGCCGTCACCTCGCCAAGCCCCGGCTCATCGTCTGCGTCCCCTCCGGCATCACCGGGGTTGAGCAGCGCGCGGTCAAGGATGCTGGCTACGCCGCCGGTGCCCGGAAGGTCTTCATCATCGAAGAGCCGATGGCCGCGGCGATCGGGGCGAACATGCCCGTCCACGAGCCGACGGGCAACATGGTGGTGGACATTGGTGGCGGCACCTCCGAGGTCGCCGTCATCTCCCTCGGCGGCATCGTTACCAGCCTGTCGGTGCGAGTTGGCGGCGACGAAATGGACAACGCGATCATCCAGTACGTCAAGAAGGAATACTCCTTGATGCTGGGCGAGCGGACGGCCGAGGAGATCAAGGTCGCGATCGGATCGGCATTCCCGGCACCGGACGAGCCGCACGCCGAGATCCGCGGACGCGATCTGGTCACCGGCCTGCCGCGAACCATCGTGGTCACCGCGGAGGAGATTCGCCGCGCAATCGACGAGCCGCTCAATGCGATCATCGATGCGGTCAAGGCAACCCTTGATCGCACGCCGCCTGAGCTCTCTGGCGACATCATGGACCGCGGTGTCGTCCTGACCGGCGGCGGAGCACTGCTCCGCGGCTTCGACGAGCGCCTGCGCCACGAGACGGGGATGCCGATCCTCATTGCCGACCGGCCCCTGGACTGCGTCGTCCTCGGATCCGGCAAGTGCGTTGAGGAGTTCGACGCACTGCAGCAGGTCCTGGTCTCCGAGCCTCGGCGATAGGTCTGCGGTTCACCGAGCCGTCTACCTGCCCTCATGTTCTCTCAGCGCACCCGGATCCTGCTCACGGCACTCCTCGTTGCCTCGCTCACCTTCGTGATCTTGGACCTTCGAGGTGGCCGTGGCCCGTTCGCCTCCGTCCAGTCGCTGATGTCCTCGACCGTTGGTGGGCTGGAACGCGCGGGATCAACCCTTTCGTCGCCCATCGTCGGGATTCAGTCGTGGTGGGGTACCTGGGGCGACCAACGGGACCGAATCGCGGCCCTGGAGACGGAGAACGACACCCTGCGCAGTCTGGTTCGCCGATCGGCCGAGGACCGCGCCCGGGCCGATGCCCTGGATTCCATGCTGAAGGTCGCCGGGGTTGGCCGCTATCGGGTTATCCCCGCCGAGGTGATCGCCGTCGGACCGAAGCAGGCCTTTGCGTGGACCGTCACGATCGACGCCGGCAGCCGCGATGGGCTGGAGAAGGACATGACGGTGATCAACGGTGACGGCCTGGTGGGTCGATTGCTGTCGGTCAATCGCAATACCTCGACGGTCGTCCTGATCACCGATGCCACCGTTTCCGTGGGCGCCCGGATCGCCGGTAGTGAGGAGGTCGGCATCCTCTCCGGGACGGGCCGACAGGACTCCCTGGAGTTCCAGTTGCTGGACCCACTCGCGGATCTGCGCCGCGGTGACGCGCTGGTCACCTTCGGTTCCCGAT
>JAULZL010000427.1:0-13086 GCA_032117355.1 Candidatus Nanopelagicales bacterium | reverse complement strand
CCCAGCTCGCCCAGGTCGACCTCGCCACCCTGGTCACCACCGCCCGCTGGCACTGGCTGGCCATCGCCCTGGTCCTGAGCCTGATCACCTACATCGGCGCTGCCTGGTCCCTTTCCGGGTTCGTACCCGAGCAGCTAAGGCTGCACCGGACGGTGCTGGCACAACTGGCCGGCGACTTCGCCACCCTGGTATCGCCGCCCACCCTGGGCGCCGTCGCAATCAACCTGCGCTACCTGCAGAAGGCCGGACTGCACCCAGCCCTGGCAGCCGCCAGCGTCGGTGTCTCGCAGGTGATGGCCTTCTTCTTCCACATCGGCCTACTCCTGATCTTCGGCATCGCCGCGGGAACCCAAGCCGACTTCACCTTCAATCCGCCCCGGGTCGCCGTGATCGCCATCGTCGCCGCAGCTGCGATCCTGCTTGCCCTGCTCGCCATCCCCGCCGTTCGCAAGCCGATCGCCAAGAGGCTGGTGCCCACCCTGCGCGAGGTCGGGCCGCGACTGGTCACGGTTGCACAGCGACCCCTCAAGCTCACCGAGGGCATCGGCGGCATCCTGGTGCTCAACCTGGCATACATCGGCGTCCTTGCCGCATGCATCGAGGCATTCGGTGGTGACGTAAACATCGCCGTGGTCGCCGTGGTCTATCTCGCCGGCGCCACGATCGGCCAGGCCGCTCCGACACCGGGTGGCCTCGGTGCCGTCGAAGCAGCCCTCTCGGCCGGGCTCACGGCTGCGGGTCTCGACGGCGGCATCGCGGTCTCCGCCGTGCTCCTCTACCGACTGGTCACCTTCTGGCTGCCGACCATCCCTGGCTACTGGTCCTTTACCTGGCTCACCAAGAAGGGTGCCCTGTAACTCCGAGTGAGCGCAGGCGTTTCCTCAAGGCATCGATTCCCGGAAGGCAGTTAGTACGTCGGCTTATCCGGCTCAATCTGGTTGACCCAGGCCAGGACGCCGCCGCCGACATGAACCGCATCGGCGAATCCGGCCCCCTTCACCACCGCGAGCACTTCGGCTGAGCGTCCACCGACCTTGCAGTGCAGGACGACCCTTTTGTCGGAGGGAAGGCCCGCGAGCGCACTGCCATCGAGGAACTGACCCTTGGGGATCAGCACGGCGCCGGGGATGCTGACGATCTCGTACTCGTTGGGCTCGCGAACGTCGATCAGGATGAAGTCGTCCTCACCCCGGGCCCGAGCGTCCAGCATCTGCTTGAGGTCGACGACCGAGATCGTGGACTCCTTTGCCGCATCCGCCGCCTCCTGGGAGATGGTTCCGCAGAATGCCTCGTAGTCGATGAGCTCGGTCACCGTCGCATTGGGCCCGCACACCGCGCAGTTCGGATCCTTGCGGATCTTCACCTGACGGTAGGTCATCTCCAGCGCGTCATAGACCATCAGCCGGCCGACGAGTGAGTCACCAATGCCGGTGAGGACCTTGATCGCCTCGGTGACCTGGATTGAACCGATGGACGCGCACAGCACACCGAGTACCCCGCCCTCGGCGCAGCTGGGCACCATGCCGGGCGGTGGCGGCTCCGGGTAAAGGCACCGATAGCACGGGCCATACTCAGCCCAGAAGACACTCGCCTGGCCGTCGAACCGATAGATCGAGCCCCACACGTAGGGCTTGCCGAGAAGGACGCAGGCATCGTTCACGAGGTATCTCGTTGCGAAGTTGTCGGTGCCATCGACGATGAGGTCGTACTCGCTGAACAGGGCCATCACATTGGACGAGTCCAACCGCTCCTCGTGAACCTGCACGTTCACGTAGGGGTTCACGTCCAGAACTCGATCACGCGCGCTGTGAGCCTTGGGCCTACCGATGTCCTTGGTGCCGTGGATGATCTGCCGCTGAAGGTTCGACTCGTCCACCACATCAAACTCGACGATCCCCAGGGTGCCGACCCCTGCAGCCGCCAGGTACATCAGGGCCGGGCTACCCAATCCACCGGCCCCAACGCACAGCACCTTCGCGTTCTTCAACCGCTTCTGGCCGATCATGCCGACGTCCGGAATGATCAGGTGACGGCTGTAGCGCCGGACCTCGTCAACGCTGAGCTCATCGGCGGGCTCAACCAGTGCAGGCAGGGTCATCGTCACTCCATCACTTCGTCGTCAATCAGGATCAAAGCCACCGGGAGATCGAAGCTCACCAAGACGTGCCGCGGCGCATTCGAGCCAACCCAGTCATGGATGCTAACCAGCCAGTACCGGCTGCCATTCCCGTGCGAAAGCACCTGCACATCCCTTGCAGAAATGCGGGGCGAGAGCCAGGTCGGTCAACGACAACGCAGGTCGGTCAACGACAACGCAGGTCGGTCACCCAAGGGAAGCCGCCCCCTGAGCAACCAGGTTTCGCATGACGCGCAGGGCAACGGACAGGGTCGCGAGGTCCGATTCCTCCTGCTCGGCGATCTCATCCAAGGTGGCACGCGTACGGGCCAGGCCCGCGCTATTCGACTGCTCCCACAGCTCGGTGCGCTCCTGCGGTGAGGCGGAAGGATCAGTGGAGCGCATCACCCGTTCGGTAAGGGCGGCGATGACCGCGTACAGGTCGGACCGCAAGGCTTGGCGAGCCAGTGCACTCCATCGGTCGCCTCGAGGCAGACCGGTGATGCGAACCAGGGTGCGATCGACCCCGTACCGCTCGGAGATGTAGAAGTAGAGCGGGATCACCGTGGCCGGATCCTCCCCCGACAACTGACACATCTCGATGATGTCCAGCAGCGAGAACACGTCGAGCAGGGCAGCGGCCTGGTGCGCAAGGTCCTGCGGTGCGCCAAGGTCAGTCAGCCACTCGGTATTGCGCTGCAACCGCTCCGCCTCGCCACCTCGCAGGAAGCCCGGCACCAAGGGCGCGTACCGCCTGACGAGCGGGGAAAATCGAGTCACCTCCTCCATGACGTTGATCGAGCCGCCGCGGGTCTGCAGGAACCACCTGGTCGCACGGTCCATCAACCGGCGGGTGGCGAGGTGCAGGGCCGCTTGTACCGACGTGGGGACAAGGTCGTCCAGGTCATTGATCGACGCCCAGAGGCTCAGCAGGTCAAAGACCTCAACGGTCGCCGACGCCGCGTGAACGACCTCGACCGCTGAAGCACCCGTCTCCTCCATCGCGCGAAAGACGAAGGTGATGCCACCGAGATTGAGCAGCTCATTGCAGGTGACCGTGCTGATGATCTCCCCGCGCAACGGGTGAGCCGCGAGGTCCGCACCAAATCGCTGACGCAGCGCATCGGGAAAGTAGGACTCCAGCGCACGCTCGTACCAGGGATCGGACCCCAGCCCGACCCGCGTCAACTCCTCCGTCAGCGAGATCTTCGAGTACGCGAGTAGGACGGCAAGCTCCGGTGAGGTGAGCCCATGGCCACCCAACCGCCGAGACTCCAGTTCCACGTCATCGGGCAGATACTCCAGCGCCCGATCGAGGATTCCCTGCCGCTCCAAATCGCGGATCAACCGCTGGTGAACGGTGACGAGCGCGGTCGAACCGGCCCGGGCGTTAGCCAGGGCGACGTTCTGCGCGTAATTGTCGGCAAGGACTTCCTCGGCCACCGCATCGGTCATCTCGACGAGCAGGGCATTGCGCTCGTCCTCGGTCATTCGGCCAGCCCGCACGACGCTGTCGAGAACGATCTTGATGTTGACCTCGTGATCGGACGTGTCCACGCCTGCCGAGTTGTCGATGGCATCGGTGTTGAGCCTGATCCCGCAGCGGGCAGCCTCGACCCGGCCGAGTTGGGTCAGGCCGAGATTGCCTCCTTCGCCCACGACCCGGCAGCGCAACTCGTCCCCATTGACCCGAATCCCGTCATTCGCCTTGTCGCCCACGTCGACATTCGTCTGGGTCCGGGCCTTGACGTAGGTGCCGATGCCACCATTCCAGAACAGGTCGACCGGGGCCCGCAGGATGGCCCGAATGACGTCGGTCGGCGTCATCGGGTCGGTTCCCTCAGGCAGGCCCAGTGCTGCGCGCGCCGGCTGCGAGAGGTCGATGGACTTCGCCGACCGGGCAAACACCGCTCCACCCGAAGAGATCAGGCCCGGGTCGTAGTCCGCCCAACTCGAACGCGGCAACTGGAATAGGCGCGCTCGTTCGGTGAATGAGGTTGCCGGGTCAGGGTCGGGGTCAATGAAGATGTCCCGGTGGTCGAAGGCAGCGATGAGCCTCAGGTGCTCGCTGAGCAGCATGCCGTTTCCAAAGACATCCCCGCTCATGTCGCCGATTCCGATGCAGGTCACGCTCTCGCGCTGAATGTCGATGCCAACCTCGCGGAAGTGCCGCTTGACCGACTCCCAGGCCCCGCGGGCGGTAATTCCCATTGCCTTGTGGTCGTAGCCGAGGGATCCGCCGCTGGCAAAGGCATCAGCCAGCCAGAAGCCGTACTCCGCGGCGATCCCGTTGGCGATATCAGAGAACGTGGCCGTCCCCTTGTCGGCTGCGACGACCAGATACGGGTCATCCCCGTCGCGGCGCACCACGTGGGCGGGCGGGATGACGTGATCCACGCCACCCTCGCTGGCGAGGTTGTCCGTGATGTCCAGGAGACCGCAGATGAACTCTCGATAGCAGGCCTTGCCCTCCGCCAGCCAACCCTCACGATCAGCTGTCGGGTCGGGCAACTGCGCGGGGACGAAGCCCCCCTTGGCTCCGACCGGGACGATGACCGCGTTCTTCACTTCCTGGGCCTTGACCAGGCCGAGGATCTCCGTCCGGAAGTCCTCCCGGCGATCGCTCCAACGCAGGCCGCCGCGCGCAACCGGCCCAAAGCGCAGGTGCACGCCCTCGACTCGCGGGGAGTACACCCAGATCTCATACATCGGCTTTGGTAGAGGCAGGTCGGGGATCGATCGGGAGTCGAACTTGAAGGACAGCGGGGTGCGCGCCCCAGGCTGCGGCATGAAGGCATTCGTCCGCAAGGTTGACCTAATGAGGGTGGCCACCGAGCGCAGGATCCGATCGTGATCCAGGCTCAGCACCTTGTCGAGTTCGGCCGTGATGCGGCCGAGCATCTGCTGGGCGCGCTCCTCGCGCACCGCCAGCGAAGGATCTTCACCGGCGTTGGCGAGCGGGGCAAACTGCACCTCGAACAACTCCACGAGCATGACAACGATGTCGACATTGGAGAGCAGGACCTGCTGGATGTAGTCCTGGCCGAAGGTCGAGCCGGCCTGCCTTAGGTAGCGCGAGTAAGCGCGAAGGATGGCGACCTGCCGCCAGGTGAGCCCGGCCCGCAGGACGAGGCCGTTGAACGGGTCGGTCTCGCAGTCCGCGAACCACGATGCCCGAAAGGCATCGGTGAACCTTTCAGCCAGGTCGTCGCGGCGGGGAATCTCGCTCGACGGCCACTCCAGGCCGAAATCCAGAATCCAGGCCGGCTGCCCGCCCTTGCGCGACACCTCGTGGGGGTGCTCGTCGAGGACGTCGACACCTAGGGCCTGCAGGGTGGGAAGAATGCGGGACAACGACATCGCCGGCCCGATTCGAATCATCTTCAGCCGTCGGCGCCGATCGGACTGTCCGGGTACCTGGTAGAGGTCGAGGGCTAACTGGCCCTCGGCGAGGCCGTGGATGGTCAGGGCGTCGGCAACCCCCGTGGCGGCATCAAATTCGTCTTGATAGGAGCTCGGGAAGGCCTCGCCGAAGGCATGCAGGATCGACGGCGCTCCCTCCTCCCCCACCTCGGCGAGCACGGCCACAGTGAAGTCATCCGACCAGCTCTGCACGACCTTCGCGATCCGTCGCTCCAGTTCGCCGAAGTCAACGCCCGCAATGGGTGCTCCCTCTCGAACGTGCACCACGTAGTGCAGCCTTGCCAGGATCGACTCGGTGACAAGTGCCGTGTGGTCGACGGAGACGGCATCAAAAGCTTCCGACAGGACGCGCTCAACCCGCATGCGCGCAGCGGTGTTGTACCGATCGCGCGGCAGGTACACCAGGCACGAGACGAAGCGGCCATACTCGTCCGGTCGCGCATAGAGCTTGGTGTGCCGCCGTTCCTGGAGGTGGAGAACCGAGCCGGCGATCTCGATCAGTTGCTCATCTCGCGTCTGGAAGAGTTCATCGCGCGGATAGGTCTCGAGGAACTGACGCAGGTCGCGGGCGCTATGCGAGTCTGGGACGAGCTCGAGTGCATCCATGACTCGCTGGACTCGGCGGCGCAGGAGGGGGATGTCCGTCACGCTCTCGCTGTAGGCCCCGGCCGAGAACAGGCCGAGGAAGCGGTACTCACCCGTTACCACTCCGGCCTCGTCAAAGGCCTTGATTCCGACGTAGTCCAGGTACACCGGCCGATGGACGGTGGACCGAGAGTTCGCCTTGGTCAGCACGAGCAGCCGTGGCTCGCGAGCCTTGGCTCGAACAGCCTCCGGAAGCTTCGAGAAGCTGCTCGATGGCACCTGCTGGTCTTGGTCACCCAGTAGGCCCAGTCCCGTACCCGGCACGGCAACAAGCACGTCCGAGCCGTCCATGGCCTCCAGTTGGTACTCCCGATACCCGAGGAACACGAAACGTCCCTCGGCCATCCAGGAAAGAAGTTCGGCCGCGTCCTGGACCTCCTCGCCGTTCAGCCCGCGAGGTGGGTGCCTGTCGAGTTCCGCGGCCAGGGTCAGGGCACGGCCAGTCATCGCGGCCCAGTCCTGAACGGCTGCGCGGACGTCGTGCAGCACATGTCTAAGGTGATCAGCCGTCCGCCGATCGTCCTCGCGGACGAAGTCGCGCTCGAGTTCGATTCGCATCCAGGACTCAGCCAGTGAATCCCCGGGCCGATCCTCATCCACGTCCAGGTCAAGGACTTCCAGCAGCCGACCCTGGTCATCCCGTCGAACAACCAACTGCGGATGAATCACCAGTCGAACAGTGCGACCTTCAATCGTCAGTGCTCCGGTCACCGAGTCGACGAGGAAGGGCATGTCATCCGTGACGATGGAAACGATCGTGACCGAGGTATCAGGCTCGCTACGGACAACCACATTTGCCCGTTCGGCACGGCGCTCGTCTGCAACGGCGAGCATCTCCTCGAGGTGCGCAACGAGGCGGTGCTGATCCGCTCCGCCTACGTCCTCCCAGGTGACGTGGCGATAGAAGCGTCGGGCGAGGATCTGGAAGTCCGGTCCGTACCCGCCTCCCTCAGGAACCAACAACCCGTCAGCAAGATCCGTCACAGCGCTACGCTAACGAGGCCCTGAGCGAATGAGGAGCAATGGGGACCACAATTCACGTCACGCAGTCCTTTGCGGCGCCGGCACTGGCCGTTCGGGCCATGATGACGGACCCTGACTACATTCGAGTCCGGGCCGAGCAAACAGGTGCAACCGACGTGAGCGTGGCCGTGAGCAGCCGAACTGACGGGTGCATCGTCGTCAGCGTCGACCGCACCCTGCCCGCCCAGGTGCCGTCCTTTGCCGCTGCCCTCGTCGGCGATTCACTCACCGTCTCGGAGGAGCAGACCTGGCAGCCGTTGAGCGCCGACCGGTGCACGGCGGATCTAAAAGCCCGATTCTCAGGTCCCCTGTCGTTTACGGGATCTATGCAGGTCATCGGCGCGGGTGACCGCACGACGGTCACGACCGTCGGCGAGTTGAAGGCGTCCGTGCCCTTCATCGGAGGCCGGATCGAGGGCCTCGCCAAGGAGCAGATCGAGCGCTACCTGGCCGCTGAGGAGCAGGTGGCTGCCGACTGGCTCGCTGACTGAGGAAGCACAACGTGCGCATGCTCCCAGGCAAGCGGGCTGGTCTCGAATGAGGTCTCCAGCACATGGGCACGCTTGGTGTCGTCCATCAGATTGGCTCCCATCGCGGACAGGTCTGCCGGGCCCGGGCCGATGATGGTCACCCGGCCGCCCCTGGCGGCGACCTCAGCCGCTTCGCGCAGGCACGACTTGGTTACCTCCTCGCGCCACCGCCGCTCCAGCCGAGGAACGACGGCGCGGGGCTGATCGGTCTGGAAGGACACCGTCGGCGCGATGACGTAGACCTCGTCCACCTCAGCATGGGCGAGCGCATCGACGCTGGTCGCCGAGATCGCTCCACCGTCGACGTACACCCGGCCGCCGATCCGCACCGGGGCGAACCATCCCGGGATCGCACACGAGGCCATGACCGCTCCGGACAGCGGTGCCGCCGGGGCGCCGGACCGGCCAAACACCACGCGTCTACCCGACTCGAAGTCCATCGCGCAGACCCACAGCGCGGGATGGGCAGACCACTCGTCCATGGGGGTGAGCGCATCGATCAGGTGGCCGATCCGATCAAGGGATCGGGTGCCGACGGGGACGACTGCGGACAGCACGGCCGTGGCGGGGAGTTGCCTTGGGTGGCGAACGCTGGCGCCGATCAGCTTCACCGAGCCCGGTCCCAGGCTCTTCGGCAGGCCGGGACGCGATCCACCGGCTGCTCGACCCGTATCCCAGGAATAGCCCGCGAGTGGGCCGTCGAGAACCGGCTCATCACGGTAGTGGCGGCCCAGCTGCTCGGTCGTGACTCCCGAACCGATGAGAGCGGCCAGGACAGACCCGGCAGACGTACCCACGATGACGTCGAACTCCGCGGCCGCGACCCCGATCCGCTCCTCGAGTGCGGCAAGGGCGCCAACGGCCCACGTCCCGCCCAGTACCCCACCGCCACCGAGGACTAGGCCCCGGCGCACTCGGGTCGGACCCGGTGACTTCGCCGCCATCACCGAACTCCAGCAACGGCCTGCTGCAACTCGGCCAGGGAGTCACCCAGGCAGACCACCAGGTCGGCGAGGTCCGGGACGGCATCGCGGTCGGCGTTGAGACCGAAGAAGACTCCCCCGTCGTACGAGGTCAGCCCGATGCTCAGCGCCTGGTTCTTCATCAGGGGCATCACCGGGTACGTCCCGAGCAGACGGGAGCCAGCGACGAACAGCGGCTGCTGCGGCCCGGGGACATTGGTGATGGCAATGTTGTAGAGCCGGTTGGAGAGGTTGGCCGCGAGTCTGGCCCCGAGGGCGTGCAGGGTGGGCGGCGCGAATCCGGCGACTCCGATGATCGCCTCTGCTCCCAGCAGGGTGAAGGCGTCATTGAACTGCGCGGTCGCGAAGCCGATTCGACGCAGACGGACGACCGGATCCGGCTCGCCGATGGGCAGGTCGACCAGGAAGGCCGAAACGGGGTTCTCGGCACCCGAGGTCACCGTGCTGATCGGAACTACCGCACGCAATTCCGAGCGAGCATCGAGTGACTCCCCCCTGCCGAGGAACCAGGCGCGCAGGGCACCAGCGACGACCCCTAGGACAACATCGTTGACCGGTGCGTCGGTTGCACGGTGGAGAGCACGCAGGTCCGCGAAGCGGAAATCCGCGGTCGCGAATCTTCGCTGCGACCCGATGGGCACGTTGATGGGAGTCGTCGACGCTGGCCGTGCCACGAACATCGCTGAACTAACCGCCCCCAGGGCCCGGCTACCAGCCTCACTCGCCACTCCAGCGAGGCCAGAGACCCCCGCGCGGACGAGGTCGATCGCCACGGACGGATGCACCACCGTGTCGCTCATGGTCGAGGTCACCAGCTCGAGCGGCGTGGGCTCAGGTCTGGGGCGCCAGGCATCCACCGTCGGCATCCGAGCATTCGGGGTGTCGTCGAGCATGACCTGGGCGATATCGATCGCACTGAAACCGTCGACGATCGACTGATGGGTCTTGGTGACGATGGCGAATCGACCGCCCTCTACTCCCTCGATCAGGTACATCTCCCACAGTGGGCGCTCACGATCGAGCGGCCGACTCATCAACCGCGCGACGAGTTCATTGAGTTGATCGCGGGAGCCCGGCTTGGGGAGGGCCGAGCGCCGGACGTGGTACGACACATCGAATCGCTGGTCATCCACCCATACCGGGCGGCCCAGCCGAAGCGGCACCTCCTTGATGCACTGGCGAAAGCGCGGGACGAAGGTGATGCGCTGGCGAATGAGCCGGACCAGCCGCTCATGGTCGAAGCCCTGGACAGGCGTTTCGAACAACTCCACACTGCCCACGTGCATGGGTGTCGTCGGTCCGTCCATGTAAAGGAAGGATGCATCCAGCGAGCTGGCCCTCTCCGACATTCCCTCATCCTTACACGGCCTGGATTCTCGGCCCCAGCGGTGTAGACCGGTCAAGCCGGGGAACCGTCACCACTAGGACGCCTGCCAGGCATGAGGCGCAGATTCATCGGCCATGCGAGCGGTCCGATCCGTATCCGTAGCCCCATCCGGCGAGAGTTGCTGCTGACGTGCTGACAGCACCGATCTCGCCAGGGCTCGCACTCCACGCCTCTCGCCGAGCGCATAGCCGGATTCACCCGGCGTCAGGCCAGCCCTAGCCCGTCGCGCAGCCCGCCGCTCCGACAGGTCTAGTTGGACTACCGGGGCGTCGACGCCCACTGCTTCCAGGGCGGACGTCACCTGGGACCATCTCGCACGAGGCCGTGCGACCTGGGTCATCGCAACCACCTGCGGGGCGGCGGGAGCGGCTTCCCGCACTGCCGGCAGCCCCCGCGCCAGCCGACTAATGGACAGGGCATCCGACCGGCCGACGACCACGACGCGGTCGACAACCTCCAGTGCCGAGCGAGCCGCAGCATTGCGCATCGAGGCCAACACCGGACTGATCGATCCGGAAGGCTCTGGCTCAATGCATGCCCCCACGTCGATGATCGTCACGTCGAAGGACGCGCGACTGGTTTGCCAGACCTGGGCTAGGGCCGCGGGACGTAGGTCTGGCCATCGCTCAGGACGAGGGATCCCGCCAAGAACATGAAGTCCATGACTCAGTGAGCGAGCGGACGATCGAAGGGAACGCGGGTTCAGGGATCCATTGTCGGCATGTCGGCACGCCACGATGAGCCCGCTGGCGTCCTGGGATATGCCCAACATCAGGTCGACGGAAGGCGCGTATGTGTCGGCATCGACGAGCAGGACGTTGCTCCCGTTGCGGGAAAGCTCCTCCGCGAGAGCGATGGCGATCGTGGTGCGACCTGGTGACCCATGAGGTCCCCACACCGCGATGAGCAACCCGCTCGGGGAAACCTCACGCAAGCTGTCACGGATGCGACCACGACCACGACTGCGGCGAGGCCGACGATCCGCTCGGGGCTCCGGACGGGTCCCTTTCGCACCGACCTGATCCGTCAGGCCGTGAACGTGACCGAGGTCGGTGCCCTCAGACTGCCCAGCCCACAGCCCCGTCTGCCACACGCCATCCCCACCACTGCCTCCGGGATCGCGGGTTGGATCGAGGTCGGCCTCGCGAGTCCCCTGCTGTTCGGTCTCCTGGGCAAGGCCAGGCTCCATCTCGCCAAGGACGTCGACGATGGCCCGCAGTGTCTCGCGCGCACCCATGAGGCGGACCACCGCAGGAACTCGCCATGACCGCACTCGCTCCTCGTCCTCGTCCGTCAGGATCAAGGCGATCACCGATCGACCCTCGGCCGTCAGACGGGACATCAGGTCAGCGCTCATTCGCGGCACTCCCGCACCGACGACGATCGGGGTGGTGGCATCAATCGCCGCGCAAGCCATGAGGTCGGCGGCATCAACGCAGCGTCGAACGATGGCTACCCCCGCCCTGTGTGCCTCAGCAACCAACTGCGGCTCAACGAGAATGTCCGGGGCAGCGAGGATGACGCGTGTCACGCCACACCGCCATTGCCGCCGGCCGAGATCGGATCGCCGGAGGCTGGCATCGGATCGCCGGAGGCTGGCATCGGATCGCCGGAGGCTGGCATCGGATCGCCGGAGGCTGGCATCGGATCGCCGGAGGCTGGCATCGGATCGCCGAGGGCCGACATGGGTACAGCAACCAGGTCAATGACCCGGGTACGCGTCGACAGGACGAGGTCATCGGCTCGATCTTCGGGGACCTCGAGCACCACCGCGACCTCGCCACCTATCCCCAGGTTCTCTGAGTCAACCTCGGCCACCAGCGCTGCAGGAAGAATGAGTGCAGGCGGCTCGGTGATCGTGTTGGTGCCATCGATGCCCGTTGCCCAGACGTCCACCAGGTCACCGGCCATCAGGCCGACGGGTGCATGCTGCGGGTCGACGGGCAGCGTCACCAGTCGGATTCCCTGGCGGGCCGGGGCTCCCGTGGCGTCAATCGGGATCAGTGCGCCGAGGGCCACCGGGTACCTCAATCGGCCCTCCAGCGACTCACTGGCCGACAGGTAGTTCCCGCTCGCCGAACCGAGGCTCACCTCAACCGGCTCGGCAATCGGTATCGAGCCAGCTGGGAGATCCCGCGTGGCACGCCAGACGGTGGTGGTGTCGTCCCCACCGGACAGCAGGCGGGCGCCGGCGATCATGGCCGTGATCATCAGCCCCACCCCCAGCCATAGCCGCAGGTCGCGCCAGCGAACGCGGGACCGCCGGCGCGCTGGCGGCGAGGTCGTCGCGGTGGTCGGGCGACGCTTCAACGTGATCGTGCTCATGCCTTACCTCCAGGTTCACGGGCCATGTCAGGCACGGGGCTGCAGCATCACCCGAGACCCGCCGTCCACGCGAATGGTTATCCACAGGCAGGCGTCGATGCGATCGGATGCACGCGGTCCTTGGCAGGATGCCCTCGTGGATTCCATGCCAACCCGCACGGGAGGGCCTCGGTTTCTGACCCTGGCCGACGTCGCTGAAACGCTCAGCATCTCCGCCTCTCAGGCCTACGCCCTCGTGCGCAACGGCGAACTACCGGCCATCAAGGTTGGCGGACGAGGTCAATGGCGGGTGGAGGCGACCGAGCTCGAGGCTTACATCGAGCGCATGTATCAGCAGACGCGGGCGTTCGTGGAGTCACATCCCTTCACCTCGGACTCGGCCATGGAGTTCACTGTCGACTAGCCGCGGGTGGCGGGTTGCATGATCGTCCCGAAGCGGACGTGGCTGCCTAGGGTGCTGCCATGCCATCCCCCACCGGAGCCCAGGGCTTGAGCACCGCGTCCTGGATCTCCGTCGATATCGAAGCGGCCGGGCCGTATCCAGGGCGCTACGCGATGCTCTCCCTCGGGGCATGCCGGGTGGACGAACCCGAGCAGGCCTTCTACGTGGAATGTCAGCCGGACAAGGACGAGGTGGATCCCCACGCAATGGCG
>JAULZL010000426.1:0-6426 GCA_032117355.1 Candidatus Nanopelagicales bacterium | reverse complement strand
GGGGATCTCTGGGGAATTCGACTACGTCCTCATCGACTGCCCACCGTCGCTGGGACTGTTGACCTTGAATGCGTTGGTTGCGGCGCGTGAAGTGCTCTTGCCCATTCAATGTGAGTACTACGCACTGGAGGGTTTATCCCAGTTGCTCCGGACCGTTGAGATGGTGCGAACGCACCTCAACCCACGGCTTGAAGTCGGGGCCATCCTTCTGACGATGTATGACGGCCGCACCCGCCTTGCCTCCCAGGTCACCGATGAGGTGCGATCCCACTTCGGGGCCAGGGTGCTGCAGACCGTGATTCCACGTGCTGTTCGAGTGTCGGAGGCTCCATCATTTGGTCAAACGGTGCTCACGTACGACCCATCAAGCCCAGGTGCGCTTACCTACCGGCAGGCGGCGGCTGAGTTGCTGGCCATGGGCGGTCCATCTGACACACCGAAGGGGTGAGGGACATGGCAACATCCCCGCAGCGCCGTGGGCTTGGCCGAGGTCTAGGTGCACTCATCCCCACTCAGGATCAATCTGGCGAAGGCTCAACGCCAGCGGACTCAACTACAGACGTCCAGGCCGCGGGGCCAGCCGACCACCCAACGGTCCGGGATGCTGGTGCTCGGTATGCCGAGCTGCCCATTGACGACGTATCACCGAACCCTCGTCAGCCTCGAATGGTCTTCGACGAGGATGCTCTTGCGGAGCTTGTCGACTCCATCACCCTGATTGGCCTCCTGCAGCCCGTGGTCGTCCGACGCGTCGATCCAGGGTACGAACTGATTGCCGGTGAACGCAGACTGCGAGCCTGCCGCCTGGCCGGTCTCGAGCGGATCCCGGCAATAATCCGCGAGACCGAAGACGATGCCCTGCTACGTGACGCCCTGCTGGAGAACCTCCACCGGGCCAATCTGAACGCCCTCGAAGAAGCGGCCGCCTATCAGCAGTTGCTGGAGGACTTCGGGTGCACTCAGGAGGAGCTTGCCAGCAGAATTGGACGGTCCCGACCACAGGTATCGAACACCCTGCGACTCTTGCGGCTACCACCAGATGTGCAGCGGAGAGTGGCAGCCGGGGTGCTATCTGCCGGGCATGCCCGTGCTCTTTTGTCACTTGAGAATCCTGAAGCCATCGAGAGCCTTGCCCAGCGCATTGTCAGCGAGGGGCTGAGTGTTCGCTCCGTCGAGGAAATCATCATCCTCTCCGGACCGGAGGGTTCGCGCCGTAAGCGCAAGGAGCGCAAGCCACGGGACACCCCGTCGGGTCCATCGGCCCTCGTCAACGATGTGATCTCGCGGCTCAGTGATGCATTGGACACGAGAATCACCATCTCGGGACTTTCGACCGGGCATCGTGGCCGGGTGGTGATCGAGGTTGCCGACGAGGACGATCTCCGTCGGGTGGCAGACATCATCGATCGTGGCCGCTAGCCGAGCGGTCAAACCACTCGCAGGTTAGGTGTGACGCTCGACAGAGCGTCGGATTAGCCACGCAAGACTCGGACCAACGCCAAGCCCTGCGGCGGCCAGTGCCTGCGGGTACAGGGATGTCTCCGTCATTCCAGGCGCCACGTTCGTTTCAAGGAACCAGACGGCCCCAGCCCCATCGACGATGAGGTCGGTGCGCGACCAATCACGCAGACCTAGGATCCTGTGTGCCTGCAGTGCTGTGTCAGCGCAGGCGGCGAGAAGTGATTCGGGCAACCGAGCGGGGACGAAGAACTCGGTCGTTCCAGCGGTATACCGGGCGTGATAGTCGTAGACCTGCCTTGGTGGCACTATCTCGACCACCGGGAGGGCGATGGCGCCCTCAGCAGTCTCCAACACGCTGACCGCAACTTCGGTGCCCGATACGAGTGCCTCCATCAAGGCCACGTCGCCGTAGGAGAAGGCGCTGACCAGGGCAGCCGGGAAATCGTCCGAATTCCGGACAACTGATGTCCCAAGAGCAGACCCACCGCGGGTGGGCTTGACGATAAGCGGTAGGCCGATGCTCCTGGCGGTCACCTCCAAGATGTTGGCTGCACCGATCTCTCGGAAGGTTGATTGAGGAAGGGCCATCGCCTTGGGAGTGCGTACCCCGGAATCCTCAAGCAGAGACTTCGCGATTGCCTTGTCAAAAGCCAAGCGGGATTGACGAGCGAGGGTGCCGATGAACGGGAGGTCACACGCACGGAGGATGTCGCGGAGGGCGCCATCTTCACCGGCTGCCCCATGCAGGAGGGGGAGCACTGCGTCGGGGCGTAGCCCCTGGAGGTTGTCGAACATGCGTGAGTCGACGTCGAACTCGGCCACCTCCCAATCAGGCTCAGCCGCTCGTAGGGCATCAGCAACCCGTCGACCGGAACGCAGGGAGACATCACGTTCAGGGGAGAGTCCCCCGGCCAGGACAGCCACCTGAAGTGGGCGCGTATCCACTGAACCCACTAGCGGGCGTCCGGAGCGGGCACTGTTGAGCCCGCGCCATGACCATGTGCTCGGCCGCTGCCGAATGTTCTGCTTAACTCCAACTCGCCATCGACAACAGCGGCCAGCCTGCGCACCCCTTCTCGGATTCGATCGGGGGTGGGGTAGCAGTAGGACAGGCGGAGGTGCTGGTGACCTTGGCCATCGACGTAGAAGCCGGTACCGGGTACGTACGCCACGAGCTGGGCCACTGCACGCGGCAGCATTGCGGTTGCGTCAAGGCCCTCCGGCAGAGTGACCCAGGAGTAGAACCCACCTGCTGGAACCGTCCACGTCGTACCCGCGGGCATCATGGTCGTCATTGCGTCCAGCAGGGCATCGCGCCGTTCCCGGTAGATCTCGCGAAAGGACTTCACCTGCTCACGCCAGGGTTGCGTGGCGAGGTAGTTGGACACTGTGAGTTGGGCGAAGTTCGATGGGCAGAGCACCGCGGATTCGGCAGCGAGTACCAGCTTTTCGCGGACCCCATGCGGTGCGAGGGCCCAGCCCACTCGGAGCCCGGATGCGATGGTCTTTGAAAATGACCCGAGATAGATGACGCCATCAGGCGAGTCGGCACGAATGGCCCGGGGCACGAGGCCATCGAAGCCCAGCAAACCGTATGGGTCGTCCTCCAGAATCACCACCCCGGCCCTGTGGGCGATGTCCAGGATCTCCTGCCGACGGGCCGAGCCCTGAGTGATGCCGGCTGGATTGTGGTACGAGGGGATCGTGTAGATCATCTTGAGCCGTTGACCGCGCGCCCGTACCTGGTTGATCGCCTCTTGCAGGGCATCGGGACGCAGCCCTTCGCCGTCCATGGGCACATGGATGACCTCGCATTGGTACGCGCGAAAGACACCTAGGGCACCAACGTACGAGGGAGCCTCAACGAGAACGACATCACCTGGATCGCAGAACACTCGGGTTACGAGGTCGAGTGCCATCTGCGATCCCGTGGTCACCACAACATCATCCGGATGGGCAGAAATGCCCACGTCCTGCATCACATCGATAATCTGCTCACGTAGGACGACATCGCCCTGCCCTGAGCCGTATTGCAGGGCTTGCGCACCCCGCTCCACCAACATCCGATGGACGCCGTCCGCTATGAGATCCATGGGTAGCGCCTGTACGAAGGGCATTCCGCCGGCTAGGGAAACGACCTCAGGCCGTGAGGCCACGGCGAAAAGCGCTCGGATCTCGGAGGCTGTCATGGCATGCGCACGCTCGGCATAGGAATCGACCCCTGGATCGAGGCGAGATCCGCTCATGACGACTTACCATAGGCGCTATGTGGCTACGCGTGTTCGCCTGGGCGGCGCTGCTGCTCCTGATTGGCATTGGCCTTGGGTTCCTGGCCCGATTGCTGCGGCCCCGGCCCGTGCATTCGGTGTCCTCCCAACCCCAGGGCCAGCGACGCCCGAGTCACCCTGTTGGTTGACAGAACCTGCGTAGTGCACCGGCAAGTGCACCGGCAATCTGGTCCTGGACGTGGGGGTCGGTGAGGAGCTTGGCGTCATCACCGTTGGACAGGTAGCCGAGAACGACGCGTACCGCTGGCATGCGGGTGAGCCGTAGGACATCCCAGCTGCGCGCATGGGTCCCGAGATCGAGGAACCTCGTTCGGGCGCATAGTTCGCCCTGTATGAGATCTGCCAGAAGTTGACCACTCAGCGAGTGCCCGCCACCCTGTGGATCCCCGTAGTAGAAAGTGGCTAACCCCTGTGGTCGGGGACTTGCCGCGTGATCGCAGTCGATGGAGACAAAAAGGTCCGCACCGGTGCGATTGGCCAGATCAGCCCGATGGGGCTCGTCCATTGGGTCGATCGCGGCCCGGGCGTCCGTCGTATGCGTTTCCGACGAAACGGCACGAGGGTGCGGCATGGTCAGCAGCACCTGGGTCCCCAGTGCCGCGAGGCGGCCCTCAAGCCGTTCCCCGATCAGGCCGGTCACACCAAGTGCTGGCCCCGGAGTGGGGTCAATGACCACGACCTTGTCAGCGATTCCGGTTCGCAAACTAGCCAGGGTGACGCGATCCCGAAGATGCGCGGCGCTTCCACCGCTGATTGTGCGAACGAGCCTTTCGAAGGCGCGGAAGGTCATTGGTCCGCAGGTACCGTCTGGCTGGACGCCCACGCTGCGCTGGAATTCGCGTAGCGCGGCGTCCGTCCTGGGCCCGAAAAGGCCGTCGGCGCGTCCTGAATCAAAGCCCAAGTCACTGAGCCGACGCTGGAGGTCCACGATGTCATCCCCGGCCATCAAGTGCCCGGGAACGAAGTGCAAGACCCGATCCCCTAATTGCCAGCGTGCCTGGTCCAGCCTTCGGTAGGTGTCGGCCCCGACGATTCCATCCACGATGAGCCCACGCTCTTGCTGGAAGGTGCGTACCGCAGCCTCCAAAGCATCATCGAAAGACGTCGCCTCAACGATGCTGGCGGGCTGTTCGAGAAGACCCAGGTGCGCAAGCCGTGCGCGCACCTCCGCAACGGCCGCCCCGGTTGACCCGCGGCGGAGATTCACTACAGGTACGGAGCCAAGTCCGCGAGCAGGGCTGCCTTCGGCTTGGCCCCAATGATGGACTTGACGACCTCGCCGCCCTGGTACACGTTCATCGTAGGAATGGAGGTGATGCCGTAGCTGGCCGCAATCTTCGGGTTCTCGTCCACATTGACCTTGGCAATGACGAGTCCGTCCTGCTCTGAGGCAATCTCCTCCAGGATGGGGCCAACCATCTTGCAGGGTCCACACCACTCGGCCCAGAAGTCCACCAGAACTGGCTTATCGCTCTTGAGCACCTCCTCAGAGAAGGTTGCATCAGTGACGATCTTGGTTGCTCCCATGAGCTTCTCCTTGGCGAATCGATGTGAATTAGGACAAGGGTAGTGGCGCTCAGGCCTCTCCGGTGCTCGCAAGGTAGCGCTCGGCGTCCAACGCGGCAGCGCAGCCTGATCCGGCTGCTGTGATTGCTTGACGATACGTGTGGTCAACGAGATCTCCGCACGCGAAGACTCCTGGAAGGTTCGTTCGGGTGCTCCGATCGTCCACGAGCACATATCCCTCGCCATCAAGGTGCACCTGGCCCTTGACCAATTCAGAGCGCGGATCGTGGCCTATGGCGATGAAGAGCCCGGTCACTGCAAGTTCTCTCCTAGCGCCGGTAACCGTGTCACTCAGCACCAATCCCGTGAGCTTTGGATCACCGATCAGGTCTTCAACCGCGGTATTCCAGGCGACGGTGATCTTGTCGTTTGAAAATGCACGCTCCTGCATGATCTTGCTGGCTCGAAGTTCGTCCCTGCGATGAATCAGGGTTACCGACCGAGCGAACCGGGTGAGGAAGGTTGCTTCTTCTAGGGCTGAATCCCCGCCGCCCACCACGGCGATGTCCTGGTCGCGGAAGAAGAATCCATCGCAGGTGGCGCACCAGGAGACGCCGTGGCCCGACAGTCGCTTTTCGTTCGGCAGGCCCAGTTCGCGATAGCCGGAGCCCATCGCGAGGATCACCGCCGATGCCTGGTACGTCCGGCCCGTGCCGTCAACAACCGATTTCACGGGGCCAGAGAGATCAGCCGAGGTCACATCGTCCGTAATGAGCTCCGCGCCAAAACGTTCTGCCTGAGCCCGCATGGATTCCATCAGGGCCGGGCCCATGATGGCGTCCGGAAAGCCAGGGAAGTTCTCGACCTCGGTGGTATTCATCAGGGCTCCGCCCGCCGTGACCGCGCCCTCGAACAAGAGCGGGTTCAACTGAGCTCGCGCGGCGTAAATAGCCGCCGTGTAGCCGGCCGGACCGGATCCGATGATGATGACGTTCCTCGTCGCGCTCATGTCTGCCTCACGTCGGTTGGTACTGGCGTCCCAACGTTCACAGGACACTGCTTCCAACATGCTTGACCGCCGAAAATTCCCGACTCAATGATCCTAGGACTGCGGCCCTCGACCCCGTGCGCTGAGTGCTTCCTGAACCATGCCCCGCTACAGGCGGCGGCT
>JAULZL010000425.1:0-19220 GCA_032117355.1 Candidatus Nanopelagicales bacterium | reverse complement strand
GAGAGTCCGGGTCCTGCGACGTGACGGGCCTGTCGAACGGCACCGCGTACACGTTCACGGCCACCGCGACGAACGCGGGCGGCACCTCGGCCGCGTCCGCCCCGTCGGCGCCGGTGACCCCGGTCACCGTTCCCGGCGCACCGACCATCGGGGCCGTCGCCGCAGCAGGGTCGACGTCCGCGACGATCGCGTTCACCGCGCCTGCATCCAACGGCGGCTCGGCGATCACCAAGTACACGGCGACCTCCAACACCGGCTCCTTCACCGGCACGGTGTCCCAGGCGGGCTCCGGGACGATCACCGTCACCGGGCTCACGGCCAGCACTTCGTACACGTTCACGGTGACCGCGACGAACGCGGCAGGCACCTCGGCCGCATCCGCCCCGTCGGCGCCGTTGACCACCCTCGGGCCTCCCGGCGCGCCGGGGATCGGGGCCGTCGCCGCGTTAGGTTCGACGTCCGCGACGATCGCGTTCACCGCGCCTGCATCGAACGGCGGCTCGGCGATCACCATGTACACGGCGACTTCGAACACCGGCCTTTCCTTCTACCGGTTTCAGGCGGGCTCCGGGACGTTCAACGTCACCGGGCTCAAGGCGAACACCCCCTACACATTCACGGTCACCGCGACGAACGCGCAGGGCACCTCGGCCCCGTCCGACCCCTCGATGTCGGTCACGCTCGTCAACGCGCCCACAGCCCCGGCCAAGCCGACGGTCGTAGCCGGGAACAAAATGGTCACCGTGACCGTGGCTGCCGGGGGAACCGGCGGCACTCCGACGTCCTACACGGTCACGGGCTACACGGCATCTTCGGCGGCCGGGACGTGCACGGTCCAAGGAGCATCCGGACGCTGCGACGTGACCGGTCTGGTAATTGGCAAAGAATATACGTTCAAGGCCACCGCGACGAACTCGTCGGGCACCTCCGCCGCTTCCCTTGCATCGGAGGCGGTGATCGTTCAAAGGGTTGCCGGTTATAAGTATTAACCCAACCATTTCGTCGGGGTCGTTGATTTCGGCGGGTTCCTGATTTCTCCGGGGTGAGCCCGTTTGGGCGTGGGCGTTCGTCCCGTGGGCATGGGTGGCGGTCTCCGTGGTTCCGGTTGTCATCGGTCGGGTGGTGTCTCGCGGATCAGGCGGCCGCGAGTCGGGCGAGCCATGCGAGGTGCTTGAGGGCGTCGTGGACGACCGGTGCCCGGGGCTAGGCGGGGTCGATGTCGATGATCCGGCGGCGAGCGGTTTCACGAGCACCGGCTCGGCGTGCGGCACCTCGTGCCACTACTTCGAAGTGGCACCGGGCCCCTGGACCAAGGTGAATTGGTGCAATCTCGCCACGACGGCAATCCCAGGAGTGTTTGGCACGAGTATCGGCAGCGGGTTCGAGAACACCCGCCTCATGACCACCGGTGGATGCACCTCCGGAGCGGGCAACCTGGCTCGGGCCACGACCAGGACGGTGAACGGCGTGACGTTCTCCGACTGGTTCCTCGCCTCGAAGGATGAACTGCAGGCCGTGGTTGAAGGGGGCGGAGCGTCTTCGGTTGACTACTACTGGACTTCGTCGCAAACGGGTGCGCAGTTTGTGTGGCGGATTTTGGCGGCGTATCAGGCTATTGAAGGAGGTAGCAAGGCGGACGGCCAGTCCTTTGCCCTCCCTGTGAGAGCCTTCTAGTAGTCACCAATTCATCGTGTCGTATCCCTTGGTTGAGAGTTCGAGGTCTCTCGTTTCGCTGAAGGGAGGGGCCGGGCCCAGCTCCACCGTGGCCCGGCCCGTCGTCGGCAAGGGCAATGACGTCGCCACCTCGACTGGCGCGACCGCGCGCGGCCTAAAGGTCGGAATGACCTACTGCGCTTAGAGCGGCGGCCCGCACGGACACCCCGGCACGGGTGCAGTGCGGGTCGCGGGCAGTCCCCATCAGCGTGGTGAACGCCAGCGAACGTCGCAACGCCGACGGCGCTGGAATCCGCCCTCGCCGAGCCCTGTCCATCGAGGCTGTCGGCCGGCGGACCTACGCGCACCGAAACGAGTTCGTGCGCTGATCATGCCAATCGATGCGGTGTCAGCAGCTCGGGGTCCACGACAACCGCTACACCAAGTCCGCGGAGCGGTACATGCTCGAGGCGCTGGAGCGGAAACTCGCCCACGGCCAGCGCCGCGCACCGGACCTGTCCGACGCCGAGCGGGAGTCCCGGGCGGGCGCGCGCGAACGACGAAACCCCCCGAAAAGGCGCCCTCAGGCACCCCGTCAGGGGGTTACGTAACCTCAAGGCCCGAGTTTCGTCAGGACCCCTTGGCGGTGGCGGTGGGATTTGAACCCACGGTGAGGTTGCCCCCACACGCGCTTTCGAGGCGCGCTCCTTTGGCCGCTCGGACACGCCACCGCGGAGAAGATTACAAGCAAGGAGCGGGACGAACCGCATGGGTCCGTCCCGCTCCTTGATACCCACGATTGGGCTGGCGGAGGATAGGGGATTTGAACCCCTGAGGGCGTTAACCCAACCCGCTTTCCAAGCGAGCGCCATAGGCCACTAGGCGAATCCTCCGTCGGAGAGGCTATACGTCCCCGCCGTTGCCCGGTGAACCGGCTTCCCCGTACCCTGTTGCTGACCCCTCGTGCGGCGTCATCCTGCTGAACCCCCCCAGGGCCGGAAGGCAGCAAGGGTAAGCAGGCTCTGTCGGGTGCGCGAGGGGTCACGGGCTTTCGCTATGCGGCAGCGAGCGCGGATTCGAGGGACGACCTTTTCCTTGGACGTCCCAGCAGCCCCGTAGGGTGACCATCGTGTCCATGGCCCTGTATCGCACCTACCGGCCGGCCACCCTTGCCGAGGTCGTCGGCCAGGATCACGTCACGGCACCCCTGCGCCGAGCCCTCGACACCAATCGCGTCCATCACGCTTATTTGTTCTCTGGCCCCCGTGGGTGCGGCAAGACGTCCACTGCTCGCATCCTGGCGCGCTCGCTGAACTGCGAGCGCGGCCCTACTCCGGACCCATGTGGCAGCTGCCAGAGCTGCGTTGACCTCGCAGCCAATGGCTCCGGTTCAATCGACGTCATCGAACTCGATGCCGCCAGCCATGGCCGAGTCGAGGACACGCGTGACCTTCGCGAGCGCGCCATGTTCGCGCCGGCGTCCTCGCGATACAAGATCTACATCATCGACGAGGCGCACATGGTGACCCCGCAGGGCTTCAATGCGCTGCTCAAGCTGGTCGAGGAGCCACCGCCACACGTCAGGTTCATCTTCGCCACGACGGAGGCCGACAAGGTCCTGCCGACGATCAGGTCGCGGACCCACAACTACACATTCCGCCTCGTGCCGGTCAAGACGCTGCAGCAGCACCTGATCAGCATCTGCGCGGCTGAGTCGGTGCCCGCCGAACCAAGCGCCCTGGCACTGGTGGCACGGGCCGGCGCCGGCAGCGTGCGCGACAGCCTGTCGATCCTCGGGCAGGTCATCTCGGGATCCGGGCCCGAGGGAGTGACCTACGCGGATGCCGTCGGCCAGTTGGGGATGACGGACGCTGCCCTGCTGGATCAAACCGCGGATGCACTGGCGGCAATGGACGGACCAGCCCTCTTCACCGTCATCGATCAGGTGATGGAGGCTGGGCATGAGCCGCGGCGCTTCGTCACCGATCTGCTCGAGCGACTGCGCGACCTGATCGTCATCGCGAATGTCCCCGGGGCGGTTGAGGCTGGGCTGGTGGACGGCCCCGATGACCAGGTCGCCCGCGAGGTTGAGCAGGCCAAGGGATTCGGTGCCGCGGAGTTGGCCCGGGCCGCGGATGTCGTCTCGGCAGCACTGAGCGAGTTGAAGGGGGCCACGGCTCCCCGACTTCAGCTGGAGTTGATGGCGGCGCGTTTGCTCCTCCCGGCGGTCGATGCGGATGAGCGGGGCATGCGCGCCCGGATGGACCAATTGGAACGCCGGCTTGATTCGGGTGAGTTGATAGCCGCTTCATCGACCGAGCGCCAGCAACCGCCAGCGGCCGAGCCCGGCCAATCGACCGCTCCGCGCAAGGCCACCCGCAAGCTCTCGGAGGTTGCGCCGTCCTCCGCCGGCCCGGTCGAGCCGGTCGCGCACCGGGAGACTGAGCCGGGACCTCAGTCCCCGGCGCCGGCCAAGCCGGTCCCCGGGGTCGAGCCCTCTAAGCCACCGGCCGATCAACCGGCTGCTGAACGCGCGAACAGCGGGCCGTCCATCCAGGAGGTCAGGTCGATGTGGCCGGCGGTCCTCGACGCGACCAAGGCGTACGGCAAGGTCGCCTGGATCGTCTTCAACACCTCCGTCCCGCTGTCACTCGACAACGGAGTTCTCGCGGTGGGTCTCACCAAGCCCGGCGAGGTGAACAGCGCCCGCAACAGTGGCCACGACGAGCGACTCCGGCAGGCGATCCTGGATGTTCTTCGCATCGACGTGCGGGTCGACGTCGTGCTGGCACCCAATGCCACGGCTCCCACGGCTGCGCAGCCGGCACCAACGCGGCAGCCCGAGGTTGACGCACCCAGCCCGGATGATGCGGACCTGCCCGACTCGTCCGGGGTGGATGTCGTCATCCGAACCCTGGGCGCAACTCAGATCGGGGAGATCGAACATTGATGTACGAGGGCGCCGTCCAAGACCTCATCGATGAACTCGGCCGACTGCCGGGTGTGGGACCAAAGAGTGCCCAGCGAATCGCCTTTCACATCCTGGCGGCTGATCCGGTCGACGTGATGCGACTTGCCGACGCATTGCGCGAGGTGAAGGAGAAGATCCGCTTCTGCTCGATCTGCGGCAATGTCGCGGAGGAGCCCGAGTGCCGGATCTGCCGGGACCCCCGCCGCGATCTCACGGTGCTCTGCGTGGTTGAGGAGCCCAAGGACGTCATCGCCATCGAGCGAACCCGGGAGTTCCGCGGTCGCTATCACGTCCTCGGTGGAGCGATCAGCCCGATCGAGGGGGTTGGCCCCGACGACCTTCGTGTCCGCGAACTACTTGCCCGGCTCGCTGATGGAGCCATCGTCGAGGTCATCCTGGCTACCGACCCGAACCTGGAGGGTGAGGCCACCGCGACCTACATCGCACGGCTCATCAGCCCGATGGGCATCGCGGTCTCCCGGCTGGCGAGCGGCCTACCGGTGGGCGGTGATCTCGAGTATGCCGACGAGGTGACCCTGGGTCGTGCCTTTGAGGGCCGTAGGCGCGTGCAGTAGCGGTTTGGACGGGCACCACCCGAAATCCTCGCGTCTGCGGGGCCGTTCGCGCACGAATGGCGAAATCTGTTGAAACGGTAGACTTCGGCGTTGTGTCCTTGATCGTCCAGAAGTTCGGCGGGTCCAGTGTTGCTGATGCCGAGAGCGTCAAGCGAGTAGCCCGGCGAATCGTCGAAACCAAGCAGGCCGGCCATGACGTGGTCGTGGTGGTCTCGGCCATGGGTGACACGACGGATGAGCTATTGGACCTCGCCGAGCAGGTGTCACCCAACCCGCCCGGACGCGAGTTGGACATGCTGCTCACCTCAGGTGAGCGAATCTCGATGGCGCTCCTCGCAATGGCGATCTCTGATCTGGGGGCGGACGCCCGCTCCTACACCGGGTCCCAGGCGGGATTGATCACCGACTCTGCCCACGGGGCAGCCCGAATCATCGACGTGACTCCGGGTCGTATCCGGGAGGCCATCGCCGAAGGAGCCATCCCAATCGTGGCGGGCTTCCAGGGGGTCGCTCAGGACACCAAGGACATCACCACCCTGGGCCGTGGTGGCTCGGACACCACCGCCGTCGCCCTGGCGGCGGCTCTCAACGCTTTTGTTTGCGAGATTTACACCGATGTGGACGGCGTCTTCAGCGCTGATCCGCGAGTGGTGAGCAAGGCGCGGCAGGTCCCGGTCATCACCTACGAGGAGATGCTCGAACTGGCTGCGGTGGGCGCGAAGGTCCTGCACCTGCGCTGCGTGGAGTACGCCCGCAGGTTCGACCTGCCCATCCACGTTCGTTCCTCGTTCTCGCATCGAGAGGGAACGCTGGTCCTGTCCCCGGCTGCTATTGCGGCCAAGATCGCCGAAGGAAGTGTGATGGAGCAACCGATCATCTCGGGCGTCGCGGCTGACGTGAACGATGCCAAGATCACCGTGGTTGGCGTTCCGGACAAGCCGGGCGAGGCTGCGGCGATCTTCCAGGCCCTGGCCAGCGCCGGCATCAACGTCGACATGATCGTCCAGAACGTCTCGGCAGCATCCACCGGCCGAACGGACGTGACCTTCACCTGCCCGCAGGGCTCCGCCACGAAGGCGACGGCCGCGCTGGAGGCCAAGCGCGGCTCGATCGAGTTCCAGTCCCTGCTGCTCGATGATCAGATTGCCAAGGTCTCGCTGGTTGGTGCGGGCATGCGCTCGCACCCGGGAGTCTCGGCGACCTTCTTCACGGCCCTCGCCCAGGCGGGGATCAACGTCGAAATGATCTCCACATCGGAGATTCGTATCTCGGTCGTCACGCGAGTCGATGATGCGAGCAAGGCCGTTCAAGCCCTGCATACCGCCTTTGGGCTTGACGTCGATGGCGAAGCGGTGGTCTACGGAGGGACAGGCCGATGAGCCTTGTCGTTGCAGTCGTTGGCGCTACCGGTCAGGTGGGCGGCGTGATGCGCCAACTCCTTGATGAACGTGACTTCCCGATGTCGCAGGTGCGATTCCTCGCTTCGGCACGTTCGGCGGGCAGCACCCTGCCCTGGCGGGGCGAGGACATCGTGGTCGAGGACGCTGCCACGGCCGACCTCGCCGGGGTCGATATCGCGCTGTTCTCGGCTGGCGGTGCCTCGTCCAAGGAACTCGCACCCAAGTTCGCCGCCGCTGGCGCGATCGTGATCGACAATTCGTCTGCGTGGCGGATGGATCCGGATGTCCCGCTGGTCGTAAGTGAGGTCAATCCCGAGGCGATCGCCGACATGCGCAAGGGCATCATTGCCAACCCCAACTGCACGACCATGGCCGCAATGCCCGTGCTGCAGCCACTGCATGCCGAGGCTGGCCTGCGTCGTCTGGTCGTGAGCTCCTACCAGGCCGTCTCGGGCAGTGGACTCGCCGGCGTCGAGGAACTCCAGTCGCAGGTGCGGGCGGTTGCGGCCCAGGACATTGCGGGCTTGACCCATGACGGCTCGAGCGTGACCTTCCCTGAGCCCCGCAAGTACGTCCGCACCATCGCATTCGACGTGATCCCGCTAGCCGGCAGCATCGTCGACGACGGCTCGCTGGAGACTGATGAGGAGCAGAAGCTCCGCAAGGAAAGCCGCAAGATCCTCGGGATCCCCGACCTCCGCGTGAGCGGTACGTGCGTGCGAGTCCCGGTCTTCACCGGCCACTCCCTGGCGATCAACGCCGAGTTCGACCGGCCCATCACGGCGGAACGGGCAACTGCCCTGCTCGCCTCCGCGCCAGGGGTGGAGCTCTCCGAGGTGCCCACTCCACTGCAGGCGGCCGGTCGTGACCCGTCCTACGTGGGGCGAATTCGCCAAGACTCGAGTGTCGACGGCGATCGAGGGCTCGCGATGTTCATCAGCAATGACAACCTGCGCAAGGGCGCGGCACTCAACGCCGTGCAGATCGCCGAGTTGGTCGCTGCTCGCCTGTCGTAGGGCTCAAGTGATGGACGGCACGGAGTAGCCGAAGGCCTGGTAGTCGACGGCGTAGGACTCGGCGACCCGGTCCAGCAGCTGCGGGGTGTACCACTCGCTGATCCGGGAGCCTGCTCCGGTTGAGTTGCGGCAGTAGAACTGATCCTGCAGGTCGGGTACTCCTACGAGGGAGGCCACGTGCCCCCAGGAGGCGTCGAGCTCCTCAAGATGGATGACCGCTTCGTAGTTCACGATGCCGATGCCGAGGTGATCGGCCTGGCGCCGCCAGTGCGGATCCTGCTCCCGGCTGGTCGTTTTGGTCACGACCTCGATGAACTCGGCAAAGGTGATGTCCTGCGCTTGCTCCGGGGCTCGGCCCAACTCCTGCAGTCGAGCCATGATCGGCTCACTTTGCCGCAAGCCCTGTCGGATCTTCTCCAGGTAGCCGGATAGCAGGCGTGCTGCCGGCTCGCGCACCACCGCGAAACGTGTCCAGTTCGAACCGTGGAGGACTTCCTCGAGGAGGTCCGCAGGCAGCTGATAGGGCTTGATGAACGGGGTGACCTTGGTGCGATCATGCGGATTCTCCTGAACCCGCGCCACTGCGGCAGGGCTGAGCCGAGCGGCCTCCATGCCACCGAGGGTTGCCTTCATCGTCCCGCAGCCGGCCTTTGGCACCTCGATGTAGGCATAGCGGTTCACCAGGGAGATATGAGTGTGCAGGTTCAGGGACTTCCAGCCCATTGACTTCATGTAGGCACGGGTGGTCGGGCCCAGGGAATCGGCGGCGGGTCGCCGGTCAAGGGTCATGTCATCTCCCTGATGGCCCGTTGAAACCGATGCCGTTGTGGTGATCCTGTGGAACTCGATCGGGGGCCGATCCGATGGGATCGACCCCCGATCAGGTGTCGGGGTGGCGGGATTCGAACCCACGGCCTCTTCGTCCCGAACGAAGCGCGCTACCAAGCTGCGCCACACCCCGAAGGACCCACGGAGTCTAGCCGAGAGCGCTGCCGCTCTTCGCAGCGGGAACGAGGGTGAGCAGGGTGGCCTCGGGCGGGCAGTTGAATCGGAAGGGGGCGTAGGGGGATGTGCCCAGGCCGGCGGAGACATGCAGGGCTGAACGGTTCCGTGTGGTGCCGTCGGGCAGCGTCACCTCGTGCGAGGACAGCCCGCGCGCCCGGCGGCGATCGAGGTCGCAGTTCGTCACCAGGGTGCCGTAGAAGGGCAGCCGCAACTGACCCCCGTGAGTGTGTCCGGCAATGATCATGTCTGCGCCATCGGCGGCCATGCCGTCCAGGATGCGCAGATAGGGGGCGTGCACGACGCCCAGGGCGAGGTCTGCACCGGGGTCGAAGGGCCCGGCAACCAGCCCGTAGTCGTCCCGGCTGATGTGCGGGTCATCCACCCCGCGCAGGGCGACCGCGCGGCCATCGATCGTCAGGGTCTTCTGTCGATGGGTCAGGTCGGTCCAGCCCAGGTCGACCAGACCGTCGACGAGGTCCCGCCAGGGGAGCATCGGCCGGTCCGGCTGCAATTGTGACGGCCCGCGCAGGTACTTGGCAGGATTGATCGGCTTCGGAGCGAAGTAGTCGTTGCTCCCGAGGACGAAGGCATTCGGCAGGTCTGAGACCGGCTCGAGGGTGTCCAGGACGTGCGGCACGGCATCCTGATGCGACATGAAGTCACCGGTCGCGATGACCGCATGCGGCTTCAATTCGCGCAGGGACTGAACCCAGGCCTGCTTCTTAGTCTGGCCGGGTACGAGGTGCAGGTCGGACAGGTGCAGGATCCGGATAGGTGCCTGACCCGGGGCCAGGAGGGGAACCTCAGCGCGGCGCAGGGTGAACTGCTCGGACTCCCAGCGTGCGTACGCCACGGTTGCCGCACCGGCCACTGCCGTCGCGAGCAGCACTGTGGTCCGCGCGTCCATGACCGGATGGTCCCACCCGGGACACCCCTGGGCCAACTCGGCCACAATGTCGCCATGAGCGCACTGAAGGACCGACTCAAGGCTGATCTGACCACCGCGATGAAGGCTCGCGATGAACTCAACACTGCAACCCTGCGGATGGCCCTGACCGCCATCACGAACGAGGAGGTCTCGGGCAAGCAGGCCCGTGAATTGTCGGACGAAGAGGTCCTGACCGTTCTTGGCCGGGAGGCCAAGAAGCGGCGCGAGTCAGCCGAGGCGTATGACGCAGCAGATCGCCCGGCTCTGGCCGAGCGCGAGAGGGCCGAACTCGGTGTCCTGGAGGAGTACCTTCCCCAGGCGCTCTCAGACGATGAGGTAGCGGCGATCATCCAGGCGGCGGTCAGCGAGGTGTCTGCATCGGGGGCTACCGGTGGTGCGGCGCTAGGAGCCGTCATGAAGATCGTTCAGCCCCAGGTGAAGGGCCGGGCCGATGGTGGTGCGGTGGCGGCTCAGGTCAAGTCTGCGCTGGGACTTTGAATAGCCGCCTGTGGCGCGGGTGCGGCCTCGGTGGGCTGAGGCTGTGGAGGAGCCTGAGTCGGCTCCGGAGCAGGCACCGGGGCGGGAGCCTCGGTGGGCTGGGGAGCCACCTCACCTGGCAACTCGGAAGGCGGCGGTTCGGTTCCCGTCCCGCCGGTGCCGTCCGGGGCTGGTGTTTGGCCATTGTCGAAGACCTCGTCCTGCACCGGGACGTTCGGATTGCGGCCGTAGCCGTAGTTGGATCCGGAGATCCCGCGGGCGGCCCGAAGGCCCCACCGAGAGTTCAACCGGAAGTCCGATGGAGGCAGTCCCTCGTGCGCGGCCTCCATGGCAGCCTTCCAAATCGGACCGGGCAGGGTGCCGCCGAAAACCTGGCTGTAGTAGATGCCGTTGACCGTGACGTCCTTCATGGGGTGGGCAAAGCCACCGCGCGGATCGCCCACCCACACGGCCGCGGCGATATCGGGGGTGAATCCGCAGAACCAGACGGCTGCCGACTCGTTGGTCGTGCCGGTCTTGCCACCCGCGGGTCGATCCAGGGTCATCCGGGCCCCGGTTCGGCCACCGATCGGGCCGTCGATGACACCCGTCAGCAGCGAAGCGACCGAGTCGGCTACGTCACGGGCCAGGACCTGACGGCACTCCGGTGCGGGAACGGGCAGCTTTGCGCCGGTGCGATCGGTGATCTCGAGAATGACCCGGGGCTTGCAGTAGGTGCCATGGTTGGCGAAGGTCGCGTAGGCGTTGGCCATCGCGAGCGGGGTGACCTCCATTGACCCGAGGGTGAAGGACGGCACTCTGAGCAACTGCTCTCCGCTACCCCGGTAGACGCCCATCGACTCGGCGATCTCCGCGGGCCGGCACAGCCCGGTGCGCTCTTCGATCGCCATGAAGTAGGTATTCGTCGAGAATGCGGTTGCTTGAATCATGTCCAGGGTGCCGGACGCCGTGGAGTTGCGAACCGTGATTGGTCCGAAGGGGATGTTGGTCCCGCACTCCACGAAGTCCTCGAAAGTCCGCGGACTCGGGGCACTGATGTATTCGAATGGTGAGATCCCCGCCTCCAGTGCGGCGGCGAGGGTGAACACCTTGAAGGTGGACCCGGCCTGCATGCCGATCGTCCCGCCGTACTCACGATCGACGTTGTAGTTGTAAGTCGTCTTGCCGATGCCGGACGTCCCCCACTCGCGGTTCTGCGCCATCGCAAGGATGTTGCCCGTCCCCGGTTGAACCATCGAAACGGCAGCCGCTCGCTGACTGGGATCCTCCACCGGGATGTAACTCGTTGCTGCTTCGAAAGCACCCTTCTGGGCCTTCGGATCCATGGTCGTCCGGATCACATAGCCGCCGCGCTTGAGGAAGGCCTCCCGCTCGATCTCGGTTGCGCCGAAGGCTGGATCCGACCGAATCGACTCCAGGACGTAGTCGCAAAAGAACGGGGCGTAGGAAGTCGTGCAGCCATTGGCGGTGGTCGTCGGCCGCAAGACACTTTGCATGGGGATCTTCGCGGCCCGATCGGCCTCTTCCGCGGTGATGTAGCCCAGCGCCTGCATGCGCTTGAGCACCACGTTTCGCCGATCGGTTGATCGCTCGGGATTGCGCAGTGGGTCGTAGCCCACAGGCTGCTGGACGATCCCGGCCAGGGTGGCGGCCTGGGGAAGGGTGAGGTCCGACGCCGAACTGGAGAAGTAGCGGCGAGCCGCTGCTTCCACCCCGTAGGAGCCAGCACCGAAGTAGACGATGTTGAGGTATCTCTCGAGGATCTCCTGCTTGCTGTAGCGACGCTCGATTCCTAGTGCGTACCGAATCTCCCGAAGTTTGCGCAGGGGACTCTGCCCGCGTGCGGCATCGAGCTCCTCTGCGTTGGTCGCAGCATTGACGAGGACGTTCTTCACGTACTGCATGGTGAGCGTCGATCCGCCCTGCTGGACATCACCTGCGGAAGTGTTGGTGGCGATGGCGCGCAGGGTGCCTCGCAGATCAACTCCGTTGTGGTCCAGGAAGCGGGCGTCCTCAACTGCCACCATCGCCTGTCGCATCACGGGTGCAACGCTGGAGAGGGGGACCTCAACCCGATTTTGGTAGTAGAGGGTGGCGAGGACGGATCCATCCGAGGCGAGGATCTGAGTGCGCTGCGGCAGCGGTGGCTCGGTGATGCCGTCCGGAATGCTCTCGAACTCCCTAATGACATCGCGCGAGGCGACGCCCAGGCCGCCGACCAGGGGGACGGCCATCAACCCGACGATGAGCCCGGCAACCACGGCAGCAGCCACCAGGGCGGCGAGGCGGATAGCTATCCCCTTGGGCCCGGGCGGCGGATCAGCGGGTGGCAACACAGTCATCAGACGGAAAGGGTAGGTCTGTTGGTTCCGTGGCGGAAACGGGGCCGGGAAATTGGCTCGTGATTGGTAGCACTGGCCGGGCAGCGACGGGCTAGGCACGCGCGTGAAACCCCATATGGCTCTAAATAACTACTTCTATATAGTTCTGATGAGCCTAGGCACGGGTGGGGGCTCGGCGTAGCGTCCGCGGACACCGCTGTGAAAAGCGGAGCGTTCAGCGAGCCAGACGCTGGACGCATGGGTGCCTAGAGGGGTGCAGGGATGACGTTTGACTCTGATTGGGCAGCGCAGGCGGCCTGTCGAACCACCGATCCGGACACGCTCTTCGTCCAGGGTGCAGCCCAGAACCGCGTCAAGGCGATCTGCGTCGGGTGCGCGGTACGCACCGAGTGCCTTGCGGATGCGTTGGACAATCGGGTGGAGTTCGGGGTCTGGGGTGGAATGACCGAGCGTGAGCGGCGCGCCCTGCTGCGGCGTCGACCCAACGTCACCTCCTGGCGGGTTCTCCTCCAGACCGCGCAGTCGGAATTTGAGCGGCAAACCCTTCTGGGGCAAATCTCCCGGGTTTCTTAGAACCTCCCCCGGCACCTACATCCACGGGCGCCGACGTGAGTCCTATGTCGGTGCCGCTAGGTAATCGCCGATCTCGCGTAGCCCCGGAAGATCGTGGACGTCCTCGGCTAGGGCCGGAACAGTGGTGGCCGGAACTCCTGGGTGTGCTGCGGTAAAGCGCTCTGCCAGGTGGCGTTGCCGGGCCGCGATCTGCTGGCGCTCGGCATGCAACCGAAGCATTGCTGCAGTCAGTCGAGCCGATGACGAATCCTCGGTGAGCCGCTCTGCGGCAGCCAAAGCCTGCTCGGGGGTGACATCCGGCAGGGTGATTTGCTGGACGCGGTTGACGACGAGGCCGGCAAGGGGCATCCCATCAGCCTGCAGGCGCTCAACGAAATAGGAAGCCTCCCGAAGGGCATCGCGCTCGGGCGCGGCTATCACCACGAAGGCGGTGCCAGGATCCTTCAGCAGGGCATAGGTGGCATCCGCCCGCTCCCGGAATCCGCCGAAGGTTGTGTCGATGGCTGCGACGAAGGTGCCGATATCGGTGAGCACCTGAGCCCCGAGGATCTTGTTCAGGACTCCGGTGAAGATTCCAAAGCCAAGCGCCGCGAGCTTGCCAATGCCGCGTCCTGCACCGCGTGCCGGCGCGGTGAGGATCCGGATGAACCGGCCGTCCAGGAAGGATCCGAGCCGAGCCGGAGCATCGAGGAAGTCCAGGGCACTGCGCGAGGGAGGGGTATCGACCACGATGAGATCCCAGGTCCCCTCCGAATCCGCGCGGGTCCGGAGTTGGCCGAGTTTCTCCATAGCCATGTACTCCTGCGTTCCGGCGAAGGAGGAGGACAGGGCCTGGTAGAACGGATTGGCCAGGATCGCCTGGGCTCGATCGGGATCCGCGTGACCTTCGACTACCTCGTCGAAGGTTCGCTTCATGTCCAGCATCATGGCGTGCAGCGACCCGCTGCCATCGGGGCTGGTAACCCCCGGCACCTGACGCGGAGTGTTGTCCAGGACGCTCAGGCCCATCGCCTGAGCAAGGCGCTTCGCCGGGTCAATGGTGAGCACGCAGACTCCTCGACCGCACTCGGCAGCGCGAAGGGCCAGGGCCGCTGCCGTGGTGGTCTTGCCCACCCCACCAGCACCCGTGCAGACGATGATCCGAATCTTCGGATCGGCGAGCACGTCATCGATGTCAAGGAGCGGTGCGTCCAGTCGAAATCCGGGAGCTCTCATCGCACACCCGCCTCACCCATGATCTTGGCGAGCTCGTAGAGCCCGCCAAGATCGACCCCGTCCGAGAGCAACGGAAGGTCAACGGTCGGCAGCTTCAGCTCATCAAGCCGGGCCCGCTCCCGCCGTTCGAGATCCACCCGTTCTGCATGGTCCTGTGCTTCCTGGACGAGCGCGGCGGCAACGAGGGCTGGGTCCTGTCGCAGCCCACTTTGCTTGGCCAGTTCGGCAATCTCTCCGATGGGGAGGTTCCCTGACCGGGATTGCTGCAACTGCTCCTCGGTCAGAACGGGGGTGCGCGTCATGTTGACGAAGACCCCGCCAACGGGCAGTCCCTCCTGCTGCAATTCAGCGACGCCGTCCATTGTTTCCTGAACGGGCATCTCCTCAAGCAGGGTCACGAGGTGGACGGCAGTCCGGGGTGATGCGATCACGTTCATGACGAGGTCGGCGTGATTCCTGATCGGGCCGACCTTCGCGAGGCCGGAGACCTCCGAGTTGACGTTGAGGAACTTCGCGATCCGCCCGGTCGGAGGTGCATCGAGTACGACGGCGTCGTACGCGTCCGAGGCACCCTTCTCCTTGCGACGTACGACCTCGCAGGCCTTCCCGGTGAGGAGGACATCGCGAAGACCGGGGGCGATCGTGGTTGCGAAGTCGACCGCACCCATCTTGCGCAAGGCGCTCCCGGCTCGACGCAGGTTGTAGAAGAGTTCGAGGTAGTCCAAGAGGGCCTCTTGCGCATCGACTGCTAAGGCCCAGACCTCACCCTTGCCCGGTGCAACAGCCACGCGGCGCTCCTCGTAGGGCAACGGCGGGACGTCGAAGAGCTGTGCGATGCCCTGGCGGCCCTCGACTTCCATCAGCAGGGTGCGTCGGCCGTCCTTCGCCAGGGCAAGGGCCAGGGCGGCAGCGACCGTTGTCTTGCCGGTACCACCCTTTCCAGACACCACATGCAGGGCGACTCCCGGCCACAGGGCATGGGGTTGGGGGCTCACTGCCCCAGCGTAAGTCCACCCTGGACGCATGGGGCAGCCGAGGATGGTCGGCACTACTGTCGGGCCATGACGAAATGGGAATACGCGACGGTGCCGTTGCTCGTTCACGCGACCAAGCAGATCCTGGATACCTGGGGGTCTGATGGATGGGAACTGGTCCAGGTGGTGCCCGGCCCGAATTCCGAAAACATGGTCGCCTACCTGAAGAGGCCGATCGGAGGGGGTCAGTGATGTCCATGGTTGAGGAGCGCCTGGCAGCCCTTGGGCTGACCGTCCCCGAGGTAGCGATACCGCTGGCCGCGTATGTGCCGGCTGTCGTGACCGGGAACTACGTCTATACGTCCGGCCAGTTGCCCTTCATCGATGGCGCGTTGCCGCGCACCGGCAAGGTTGGCTTCGATCTCACCGCCGATGAGGCTGCGGAGCTCGCGCGCCAGTGCGCGCTCAACGCGATCGCTGCGGTCAAGTCACAGATCGGTGACCTCGATCGGGTCCGGCGAGTGGTGAAGGTTGTGGGATTCGTGGCCAGCGCCCCGGAGTTCACCTCTCAGCCCGCGGTCATGAATGGCGCGAGCAATCTGCTCAAGGAGGCCTTTGGCGATGCCGGGACGCATGCGCGTTCGGCCGTTGGTGTTGCGGTGCTGCCCATGGACTCCCCGGTCGAGGTGGAGATGATCGTGGAGATCGGTGACTAACCCTTCGATCGAGCAAGAGCCGATGGGTCCGCTCCATGCGATACCTGAGCGGATGCTCGAGAGGGCGCGATCCCTCGCACGTGGGGACGGGGCCTGGTCAGCGCCACCCCTGAGATCGGCGTCGACGGTCGTGTTGCTTCGGGACGATGAGTCCGGACTCCAGACCTATCTCATGCGTCGGGCTCGCACGATGGCATTTGCTCCGGGGATGTACGTCTTCCCGGGCGGGCGCCTTGATGAGATCGATGTCGATGCGGGTGCTGCCTTTGCCTCGGATGTCTTCCCGTTCACCGATGCCGAGCGGGCCGGCACCGATGAGGTCGAACTACGCGCCCTCGTGGCGTGCGCGGTACGCGAGCTGGAGGAAGAGGCGTCCGTACGACTCACCCTCACGCCAGGCTCCCTTGCGCTTATCGATCACTGGGTCACCCCGGAGGAGGAGTCGCACCGATACGACGTGCGGTTCTTTGCTGCCAGGCTGCCCGATGACCAGGTGGCTGAGCCACGGGGCACCGAGGCCGATCGCGTGAGTTGGATGTCCCCGGCGGAGGCCCTGTCGACCTACCGCGCCGGGCACCTCGCCCTCCTCCCCCCGACCCTGGCCGTACTCGAATTCCTGAGCGGTCACCAGAGTGCGGCCAGCGTGCTTCGGGCAAGTGCTGAGCGCGAATTGGCACCCCGCATGCCGCGGGCACTACTTCAGGACGATGGCAGTCTGGACTGGGTGATCGTCAACGAACGCACGGGGGAGATCCTCGAACGGCGGCTCGGCCCGCCCGAGGCCTCCGAGGTGACCGGCGCCGTGCCGTCCGCTAAATGAAGGCGCTCCAGTGAGCGGCCGGGTCCTGCCCTTCATCGGCTCGCATGAGCCGTGGGACTCCGGGGCAAAGACCGAGTCAGCAACCTGCATCCTCGCTCCGAACCCCTCGCCAATGACCCTCGACGGCACCAACACCTGGATTATTCGTGATCAGGACGCAGACGGGTGCGTGCTCGTCGATCCCGGTCCTGCCGATGAGCGGCACCGAGCGGCCATCATGGCCGCGACTGAAGGATCGCCCGTCAAGATGATCCTGCTCACCCACGGCCATGCGGACCACTCCAACCTTGCGCGCGATCTTGCGGCCGATACCGGTGCCGCCGTGCGTGCACTTGACCCACGCCATCGCCTGGGAGGTGAGGGCCTCGATGCCGGTGACGTCGTCTCGGTTGGCAGCCTTGAGATCCACGTGATCACCTCGCCGGGCCACACATCGGACAGCGTCTGTTTCCTGATTCCACGCGAGGGGAGTCTGCTGACCGGCGATACCGTCCTGGGCCGTGGAACCTCCCTGGTGGCTTGGCCTGACGGCAGACTCGGTGAGTACCTCCTCAGTCTGGATCGCCTGCAGGAGTTGGTTGAGCGCAATGGGGTATCCCGGCTGCTACCCGGTCACGGCCCCGTTCTTCACGACCCTGCGTCGATCCTCCGGGCCTATCAGGAACACCGAGTGGCCAGGCTCGACGAAGTGCGGTCGGCGGTCCTCAGCCTGCTCGACCAGCAGCCCACCGACCTTGTGGGCGAGACCGGGCCGGTGATCGACCCGATGGACGTCGTCGCAGTCGTGTACGCGACTGTCCCACGGGAGGTCTGGCCGGCAGCCGAACTATCGGTGCGAGCCCAACTCGACTACCTCGATGAGCGAGGGGAACTTCGCCGCTCCTAGTCGCATGGACGGATGAGCGACCAGCCTGCCCGGACAGTTCAACGAACTGGCACCGCCGAGGAGCTAGCGAGCGCGGCGGCCGAGGCGTTCGACGTCGAGGATGAGCACCTGACGGGATTCCAGCCGGATCCAGCCCCGCTGGGCGAAATCGGCGAGGGCCTTGTTGACGGTCTCGCGGGAGGCGCCGACCAGCTGGGCCAACTCCTCCTGGGTCATGTCGTGGGTGACGAGTAGGCCTTCGGACGTCAACTCACCGAACTTCTCCCCGAGGTCCATCAGTGCCTTGGCCACGCGTCCGGGAACATCAGAGAAGACCAGGTCGGCCATTGCCTCATTGGTGCGCCGGAGCCGTCGGGCGAGTGCCTGAAGTAGGGCGGCGGCGACCTCGGGTCGTCCGGTCAACCAGGACTTGAGTTGCTCGTTGCCCAGGCCCAGAACCACGGCATCGGTGAGGGCGGTGGCGGTGGACGTTCGCTGACCGGGATCGAACAGGCTCAATTCACCGAACATTTCCCCGGGCCCGAGGACGCCCAGCAGGGACTCCCGGCCGTCACTGGAGGTCTGCCCGAGTTTCACCTTGCCCTCGAGAATCACGTAGAGGCGGTCACCGGCATCGCCCTCATGGAACAGCACCTCACCCTTGGCCACGTGAAACTCCACGAGGGTTGATCTCAGGGCTGCGGCACCCTCAGGATCAAGTGCGGCGAACAGCGGTGCGTTCGCGAGGGCCTCATCCACGGGCCCATTCTGGCCTATCCCTCATCGGATCGCTTCCGCGCATCGATCGCGGCGCGGGAATCTGCCCTTACGCTGACCTTCGTGGATGACATCGCGTTGCTGAAGAAGCGGGCGCGATCCGTCATCACCGCCCTGGGCCGCCAGTATCCCGACGTGCACTGCGAACTGAACTTCACCACGCCCTTGGAGTTGCTGGTCGCCACCGTGCTGAGCGCACAGTGCACCGACCAGCGGGTGAACTCGGTCACCCCGGCACTCTTCAGCAGGTACCCGTCTGCGGCTCACTACGCGTCGGCAGACGTCGAGGAACTTCAGTCACTGATTGCGCCGACCGGTTTTTTCCGGCAGAAGGCGACCACGCTCCGTGGGATCGGCCAGGCCCTGTGCGAAAGGTTCGCTGGCGACGTCCCACCCGTCCTGGAAGATCTCGTGACCCTGCCCGGAGTCGGTCGCAAGACGGCCAATGTCGTCCTCGGCGAGGCGTTCGGTGTACCAGGGATCACCGTCGATACCCACCTGGGCCGACTAGCGCGTCGACTTGGCTGGACGACGCAGATGGATCCGGTCCGCGTCGAGCTCGACCTCATGCAGGTGATCCCCCGCAAGGACTGGACGCGCGCATCGCAACTGGTCATCTGGCATGGCCGCCGGTGCTGTCATGCCCGCCGACCTGCCTGCGGCGCCTGCGTGGTCTCCCGCTGGTGTCCCTCCTTTGGCGAGGGCCCCACGGATTCGGCGGTTGCGCAGCGCCTCCTCAAGACCCAGGGTCGCGGATGACCGCGCAGGATCCTTCACCCTGGATGCGACGAGGGTCGGTCCTGGAGTCGGCGCTCCCGGGCCTGCCCACCTGGCTTGACCCGGTCGTGTCCTTCGCGCGGCGATCTCGAATCCATGAGCTGACTCGCTTCAC
>JAULZL010000424.1:0-2462 GCA_032117355.1 Candidatus Nanopelagicales bacterium | reverse complement strand
CGCTCCTCTCCGGAGACGTGCCGATCGCGATCGACTGGTCGTACAACTTCCCCGGTATCGTCCCCAAGCTCGCCGAGGCGGGTTTCGACTTCGTGTCGACGATCCCGACCGACGGTCTCTACGGCTCGTACTACGCGCAGTCGGTTGTCTCAGATGCAGTGCACCCGTGCGCTGCTCGCCTTTGGATCGAGCACATCACCGGCGATGAGGGTGCGCTTGGCTACCTCGAGGGCGGGGCCATCCCGGCTCGCTACGCAGCCCTTGACGCCGCTGGCAAAATCAGCGCTGAAATGAAGGAGAAGCTGCCGTCCGCGGACATCATCTCCCAGGTCACCTTTCCGACTGCCGCACAGGTCGAGATGATGAAGCAGCAGTTGACCGAGAACTGGGGCCCGATGGTGGGCGACGCCTGAGCACAAGGCTAAAGAGCACGTCCCTTGGGTGGGACGCGGATCATCCGCGTCCCACCCAAGGGCGTCATCCGGTGTAGTCACGATTCATACTGAAAATGAGGAGGCGCCAGTGCGCACATGGCTCCGCCCAGAACGCAGGGCAGTGCTCTATGTCGTGGCCCCCTTCGCGGCCTTCATCTGCATTTTCCTGCTCTACCCCACGGGCATGGTGCTTTTCAAGGCGGTAACCCCCGGTGGAAGCCTGGGAACGGACGCACTGCAGCGAGCACTCTCCGGCACGTACCGAACGGGCTTCATAAACTCCATCGCCCTGTCCTGCACCAGCGCCCTCATCGGCGGGATCATTGGGGTCCTGCTCGCCTTGACGGTGCGAAGCCTGCAAAGGCCGAGGTGGCTGCGGCCCACCTTGGATTCGTGGTCAGCGGTGGCATCGCAGCTCGGTGGAGTGCCGCTGGCATTCGCCTTCATCGCGACCATCGGCGCCCAAGGCCTTCTCACCAGACTTCTCAAGGGCATCGGGATCAATGCCGGTGAATACGGCATCTCGCCGACGGGGTTCTGGGGCCTAGTGATCGTCTACCTCTACTTTCAGATTCCACTGATGTTCCTTGTCATGCTGCCCGCGGTAAACGGACTACGAGCCACCTGGCGCGAGGCGGCGTCAGTGCTCGGTGCAGGCGGGCTGCGGTACTGGCGGTCAGTGGGCATTCCGATCCTCGCACCGGCCGCGCTCGGCGGCACGCTGCTCCTGTTCGTCAATGCCTTCACCGCGTATGCCACCGTCTACGTCCTGAATCCAAGCGGTTCCCTCGTCCCCTTGCAGATCAGATTCGTGCTGCAGGGCAATGTCATTTCCGGCGAGGAGGATCTCGGCAATGCAATCGTGGCGTGGGTCATCGTCTTGCTGCTTGCCAGCCTCGTCGCGATGACCCTTCTCCAACGGCGCACCCTGATGTGGACGAGGACATGAGCACTGAAGCGATGGTCGTCCTTGCTCCGGGCCCCTCGGCCGAGGCGGGCATCTCCCACTCCAGCAGGGCGAGGCGATGGAAACCCGCAGGTGTGGTCAAGGGGCTGTTCCTCACAGGTATCGCCCTCTACTTCATAATCCCGATGCTGGCGATGGCGCGGTTCGCCTTCCAGAACGTGCCGGTTGCGCTGCTCTCACCGGAGAAGCTGCTCTCGGGTTGGTCGGCCTCAGGACTCTGGACGGCTGTGACGGATCCCGAGATCCTGTCCGCCGCCAAGACCAGCGCACTTCTCGTCGTGTGCGCCGCGGCACTCAACCTCGCGTTGTTGCTGCCGCTCGCAATCGTCACGGAGGTCCGCCGGCCGCAATTGCGCCCGCTGCTCAGCACCATCACCCTGCTGCCGTGGGTCATACCCCCCATCGCGCTGGTCGTTGGCGTGGCAGCCACCTTTCGCGCCACGGTGCCTTGGTTTCTTGCCAGTGATTTCAGCCTTGTTCCGTTCTACGCGCTGTGGGCGATGCCGTTCACGTATCGAGCACTTGACGCAGGCCTGCGAGCGATCAATGCCCGCACGCTGTACGAGGCGGCTCGGGGCATGGGGGCGTCCTTGGGAACCACGATCTTCAGGGTCATCGTGCCGAATATCGCTGCGGCGATCGTCGCGGCGGCGGCACTCACCGCGGCCATGGTGCTCGGGGAGTTCGCCTTCGCGTCGTTGCTTCTCAAGCGCACCCTCCCGACGGAGATGGTGAACTATCAGCGAGGGGATCCGCGCGGCGGCCTGGCCCTTGCCCTCCTCGTGATGGTGCTCACTGCCCTGGCACTCGGCCTTGTCGTGCGGGCTCTTCGGCGAAGAGGTCTCGACGTTCAGACAACCGGGCTTTAGGAGAGAGCATGACGTCGGTAGAGATGATCGGCATTAGCAAGCAGTTCGGGGTCTCCGTTGCCCTTGATGACTTCTCATTGAACATCAACTCCGGAGAGCTCATCTGCCTGCTGGGGCCGAGCGGCTGCGGCAAGACGACGGCATTGCGCGTGCTTGCTGGATTCGAGAGATCAGACGGTGGCAAGGTGCTCA
>JAULZL010000423.1:0-3575 GCA_032117355.1 Candidatus Nanopelagicales bacterium | reverse complement strand
CTGAGGGTGTTGCGATCGCGGACACAGGACCGGCATCGCCGCCGTTTCCGCCCATGCCACCCGAGCCCCCGTTGCCACTCAACAGGCCACCGCGGCCGCCGCTTCCGCCATGGCCGCCGTCAAGTCCTTCAAGCGCTGGCGTTCCCTGCGTTGACATTGCGCTGGCGGAAGGCGACCCGCCATTGCCTCCATTCCCGCCATTTCCGTGCCGACCGGCACTGCCCCCATCACCCCCGTCGCAGTAGCCGGGTATGCAGTTGATCGCAGCATCACCGCCGTTGCCGGCACGACCGCCGTACCAGCCGGCATTTCCACCATTGCCGCCATTGAAGCCATTGCCCCCATTGCCCAGCAGCGCCCCGCCATCGCCGCCATCGCACCGCTGCCCGCCGGGGCAACTGGTTGAGTCGTAGGTGAAGCCGTTCCCGACAAGAAGGCCGGCGTCGGGGTTCTCGGCAGTGCCATTCGCGATGAGGATGTGCAGGCACACGCCGGACTTCGCGCGGATGCGCTTGATGACCTCGGGCACTCCCCGTTCGCGCGCGGGTCCGGGTAAGGCGAGGGCCTGGCGCAAGGGTCGAGCCATCGCCAGGGCCCGATCGACGCACGCGGTTTCGCCTACGAGATTGGCTGTGCTTGGGCGCGCGGGGGTGGTCGCCTGAGCGGAGGCCGCCGTGGCCGACCCACCTGAGAGTGCAGCGCTCACCAGCGCAGAGGCACCGATTGCCGCAGCCAATGACCGCTGACGGGTTGCGGACATGTCACTCCCTCCGAATGCGAAATTACAGTGATGGTAGGTCGAAGGTCATCCCTGCGACAACGGTTCAACGAAGTTCGGGGCCACTGGTTGCCGCTAGCATCGTTTCCTTCTAGAGCGGCCCCAGGTTCGAGGGTGCCAAGGAGGCAGATGCCGTGGACTCCAATCCATTGATGGACGTTGTCTCGAGGCAATACGAACGGTGGATGTACCCCGAGCCGATCATCGACCTGCCCGCCTGGCTGCAGGACAACTGGCAATGGTTCGACCCGAGTCACGCCCATCGGATGCTCTGGCCTGACCGTGACTACCAGCCCGGCATGGACATCTTGGTTGCTGGTTGCGGAACGAACCAGGCGGCGGTGATCGCCTTTACCAATCCAACCTCCCGTGTCGTCGGCATCGATGTCAGTGAAACGTCTCTGGCTCATCACGCGTGGCTCGCGCAGAAGTATCAGATGACGAATCTGGCACTCCACCGGCTACCGATCGAGGAGGCTGACTCCCTAGCGCAGGACTTTGACTTGATCATCGCCACCGGGGTCCTACATCACCTGCAGGATCCGGAGTCGGGCATGAGGTCCCTGGCCGGGCTCCTTCGAAGGGACGCAGTTCTCGCCGTCATGCTCTATGCGGCCTTTGGTCGGCTGGGCGTTGAGATGATGCAGTCAGTCTTCCGGGACCTTGGTCTCGGGGAGGACGAGGCTTCCCTTCCGATCGTCCGCGAAGCCATCGCGGACCTGCCCGCAGACCACCCGCTGCAGGGCTATCTGCGGATCGCACCCGACCTACAGGATGACGCGGGGCTCGTCGACACCTTCTTATCCGCTCGCGAGCGTGCATACACGATCGACGAGTGCCGCGATCTAGTTGCCGCCGCAGGGCTGGTGTTTCAGGACCTCTTCCTCATGGCCCCCTACTACGCCCCGCGAACGACCGGTAGTTCGTTCCTCTCTTCGGTCGCAGCCCTGCCGCGAGAGCAACAGTGGTCGATCATGGAGCGCATCAACCCGCGCAATGGATGCCACTTCTTCACGGCCTGCCGACCGGACCGTCCGCGTGAGACCTATGTAATCGACTTTACCTTGGAGTCTGCTGGTGACTATGTGCCGTCATTTCGGTACTTCTGCCGACTCGAGGGACCGGTTCTTCACCACGCGGGGGGGCATCTGCACCTCACCGAAGTGCAGGCCGCTCTGCTATCCCAGGTGGATGGGCACCGGTCGATAGGCGCGATAGTCGATGCCGTACGGCAAGACGGGTCGCTGTCGCGGATCACCCGGGCCGAGACCACCACTGCAGGATTGGAGACATTTCTGAAGTTCTGGCAGCTGGACTGCCTGGCGATGGGTACCTCGAGTCGGCCATAGGGTTGGGCAAGTGCGCATGTACTGGGACTTCCTTCGCATTCCGGGCGTCCTGCGACTGCTGATTTCATCCACCTTCGGTCGCCTCGCCTATGCAATGGTGAGCCTGGCGATCTTCTTCCAGGTGCAAAGCACCACGGGCAGCGTTGCCGTGGCGGGCCTGGCCGCGGGCTTGTCGAGCGGCCTGGGGGCCATCACCGCAGGGCCAAGAGGCCTGCTCGTCGATCGGTTTGGTCAGACCCTGCCGCTGATGATCCTGGTCCCGCTCTACACCGTGAGTTGCACGCTGCTGGCCTTTGCTGCAAGAGATGCCGTAACAGCCGTCTTGTTCGCCGCCCTCGTTGGTGCGACAGCGCCCCCGTTCAACATCAGCATCCGCCCCCTGTGGCTCGACATCGTCGGTCAGGAGCGGGTGCGGACGGCCTACAGCGTTGACTCCGCCTATCACAACCTTCTGGTGCTGGCCGGTCCTGTGATCGCATCCCTGGTTGCGCTGAACCTCTCCCCGAAGATCGCCATGCTGATGGTCGGCATCAGCATGCTGTTCGGGGGCTTCCTGCTCGCGATCAACGCCCACTCCCGAGCTTGGACACCCGAGGCTCGTACGCATGGCGAGGCCGGGTTGCTGCGCTCACCAGCAATCAGGCTCCTCGCCATCGAGGGAGCCCTGATGGGATTGTCGGCCGGCTTCATCACCATTGGCGTCCCCACCATGGCGACCCTCTCCGGTGAGGAAGGCATGGCAGGTCCAGTGCTCTCCGCCATGGGAGTGGGAGCGATCATCGGGTCACTCTGGGCGGGGGTGAAGGCCAGACAGATCGCGCCGGTACGTGGACTGCGCGCGTCGACACTGCTATTCGCGATAGCCCTTCTCCCATTGGCATTCGTGCCCATCGGACCGGCCATGATGGCGGTTGTTCTCATCGCATGGATTTTCATCGGTCCTGCCAATGTCTTCTACCTCGAGGTGATCGACCTCGTTCGCCCGCGCGGCACAGTGGTCGCGGCCCTCGGTTCGCTTTGGATGATCGAGGGCCTGGGAATGGCCTTGGGCAATGCGGTCGGAGGCGTCCTGGCTGAAAGTGTTAGCCCGCACCTGACCCTTGGTCTGGGGAGCCTGTTCGCCCTTGCCTCACCGATTGTCTTCACCATCGGCATCCGCGGTGTGCTGAAGCCAGTCGCAAAGGCCACGGCTCAGGATGCCCTCAACGCCGCTGTCTGACACAACTGCATGTCTCAGGTCATGACGAGGGAAGGATCGACATGCAGTTTCTGATCTCCGTAATCGACGACCGGACGGGCCTTGCCACCGCGGAGGAGATGGCGGCCATCGATGTGTTCAACGAGCAACTACAGACCGGTGGGCATTTGGTCCTCGCCTGCGGCATCACCGCGCCGAGTGAGGCCACCGTGATCGATGGCCGCGGCACTGAGGTGACGTCCACGGAAGG